>JBHLKB010000030.1:0-13251 GCA_048887205.1 Candidatus Hodarchaeota archaeon | reverse complement strand
GAATTAAATACTTACCATATTGCTGTGGGTCGAAATGGAGGATATATAAAAGCTTTAAATTTTTTTTTTGAGAAACATATTATTTTTGAGAATAAAGATACTCCAATTAAAATCAAAATTCAAAATATTTATTACTTTTTATCCAATAATTTGCTCAATTCAGCAATTAACCAGCAGAGTTCTTCATAGGTTGATGAAGATTTATATATTTCATCTGTTTTTTTCTTTATTTCTTTTTCTGAAGCGTTTTCTTTTAGGTAAGACATTTGCATTTCTGCAAGTTTTCTACATAAATTTTCATAGGAGTTTTTTTCTTGAGAAATGTTGTAAGCTGCTAGTGTTATTTCAGCTTCAAAATCAGGATCTATTCCTGCTTCGATAAGTTCTATTGTATCTTCGAATTCTATTTGTAATTCAGGCCTCCTTTCAATTAGAGCGTTAGTAGTTAAGCCTTTTTTAAGGATGTCCATGATTGCTAAAAATGAGCCATACTCTTGATTTTGATTTAAAATCTTAATTTCAGTTGATTTTTCTCTTGCGTTCTTTAGCTTTTCTACTCGTTTTACACTTAAATCTTTCTTATTTTTAGAAGCTTTTGAACCAAACCAGATGTATAATGTTTTATAATCATCAATTAGAAATACTTTATTTTCATTAAAATCCACGTTTTTTATCTTTCTTAACGTGCCATTCTCTGTTACATTATATAATCGCATTATATTTCTTTAGACATGTAATGTTGTAAAAGTAAGTAAATTAATGTTATAAATCTTAATTACATGTAAACAAATAGAGAGATTGTTTAGGAATCTTCATTAAAAAATCCCAATAACTTAAGATTGGTATATTCATTGTGTAGAAAATCTCTTAGAGCCGTCCTTATAGCTTCGCTACGTGATGCAACAATCTTCATACCAATTAACTTTTTAATGTTTTCGTCATATATATTGGGCAAATTAATGGTTATGTTAACCATTTTGGATTTCTTTTCCTTTTTCTCAGGATCTGTCATTTAATTAACTCCATAAAATTCTATTTTCAAATTTAACTTATTTCTAATTATGGAAGTGAATCAGAAATGCAGATATATCCTTTGCCCTTAATCTATTCACTCTTTTCCAATATAATATTATAAGTAAAGTAGCCTTATAAAGTTGTTCAAGTATTTAAAGCTTTCAATATCAGTTATAAATTATTTTAATCGTTTAATTATGTAGATGAACATTTTGCATTGCTAATTAATAGCTTAGTTGAAAATATTTTATTACTCTCAAAAAACTTCTTTTAAGTGAAGTAAGATTGAAAGTGGAGTGAATTTTTATTATTTTTATTTATAATCTATCTTCTGATCGCACGTACCTTCCACGTGTTTCAATAGAATAAATGTTCTTAATGATCTCATTACATTCAGATGATTTAATCTTCTTATATTCTGATTGATATCCTTCAAGAAAAGCATTAAAACAAGTTTCATAATCTTTTCCATGAGATGAAATCAATACCCTCTTAAAGAGGTGGAGATCTACGCTTTTATCTTCTATTGAATCGGAATATTCATGTAAACCGAAATCAATGAGGAAAATATCTTCATTTGGAGTTATTATAATATTACTCGTTGTTATATCACCATGGATATGTCCATTTTTATGTAAGGTTGCTATAGCTCTACCAATTTCAGTGAAATATTTGCTTTTTCGCTCATCATCTAAATCAGATAAAATATCTTTTAGTTTATTACCGTGTATATATTTCATAACGATTGTGGAATTATTTGAGTCAATTTCAAACACTTGTGGTACATTTATTCCATAATTCTTTACCCTAATTAAAGCCTTAGACTCGTTTAGGGTTCTCTCAGTTCTAATTTTCTTATCCAACTCTTCAATACGATACTTTTTGGGGATTCTACATTTAAATATCACTTCTTTTCCAAACCAATACCCAAAATAAAGGTTTGCTTCTGCACCTTTTCTAACAATTTTTTGCTTATTCACTTCAGAAATCAAATTTGCTTAAGACCTCCATGGAATAGTAATTTGATCCATTCTCTCTTTTGGTTTAATAAGCGTCTCAGAAATAGTATGCTTCCCTTCTGCTTGATATCTTAGAATCCCTGTCCATCCTATCATCGCCCCATTATCTCCAGCATACTTTAAAGGGACAACTTCAAACCGAGCGTTATGCTCTTTACTGATATATCTAATCATTTGTTGAAGTCTTTTATTAGCAGCTACACCTCCTGTGAGCAGAACTTCTTCCTTTTCCGTATGAGCTAATGCTCTTTCTGTAACCTCCGTTAGCATTCCAAAAGCTGTTTCCTGTAAAGAATAGGCGACATCATTTAAATTATAATTTTTATTATACTCCTCTGATTGGAGTAGATATTTTGCTGCCGTATAAAGTCCTGAAAAAGATAAATCCATACCTTTTACAACATAGGGTAACGAAATGTAATTCTTTGATTTTTGAGCTAACTTTTCAATTTTAGGACCCCCTGGATGTTGAAGCCCAGCATCACGAGCAAAGGAATCTATCATATTTCCAATTGCTAAATCAAGTGTTTCCCCAAAAATTTGATATCTTTCTGATTCAAACGCACTTACTATTGTATTCCCACCACTCACATATAATGTTAGTGGATCCTTAATATTACACATTAATCTGCCAATTTCTATATGTGCAATACAATGATTTACACCTATTATAGGGATTTTTAGAATTTGACTTAACATACGTGCAACCCATGCACCAATTTTTAAAACTGGTCCTAAACCAGGACTTTGACTGAAAGCTATTAATTTTAATTCATTTATTGATATTTTAGCCTCTGAAAGAGCTCGATTTATAATTTGCATAAAATTTTCTAAATGTTGCTCTCTAACTAAAGCTGGGTGAAGCCCTCCCTCTTCAGGTATAAAAATGTCATTAACTAAGCTATATACATTACCATCAAAATCTATAATACCTACTGAAAACGTATGTGCAGTGGATTCAATACCTAAACATAAATTTTTCATTAATTTCGCCAAAATTATCAATTTACAGAAGTAAATTTTGAGAGTAAAAAAGCATTATTTCCTGAGATAAATTTGAGCTTTTACTCTCAGCCATGTAATTTAAAAAAGCCTAATTTAACTTTCTTTACTTTTTGTTCTTTTTCGAGGAGTTCGTCTAGCAGCCTTACTTTTCGCAGGACCTTTTCTTTTAAAGATCGTATATCCACATTTTCCGCATGACCATCTATCATAATGGTTAGCAAGGAAAAAACTTGGTCCACATTTAGGACATGATCTATGAGTCCTTATTAGCTTATCTCCTTCAATTTTATAATATTTTGAGGAATCCATTTTAATCAATATTCGAATAAATGTTTAAAGGGTTCTTTTCTTTTTTTTAATTTATAGATTTCTAATCTTTTATCTTT
Organism: Candidatus Hodarchaeota archaeon; assembly: GCA_048887205.1. GTDB lineage: Archaea > Asgardarchaeota > Lokiarchaeia > Sigyniarchaeales > SOKP01 > Loki-b32. The sequence continues at coordinate 9,827 of JBHLKB010000030.1, read as the reverse complement.
TTCAAGATTTCGAACTTGAATGTGAAACGATTCAAAAAATTGAAGTTCGTTAGCATTATCATAAATATGAGCTTTCCCAAAAGTATGAGATGCTCCAAATTGAGTATCTAGATGTGTTATTATTGTTAATTTTTCATCACTACCTTGCATTGCAGCAATTTTTTTCTTTATATCTAATCTATTTGGAGTACCAGTTCCAAAATGATCAATCCTAAATTTTATTTCTGTTCGCTCAATAAGAGGGTTTTTCTTCTCTTCTATTATTTCCATATTTAATGACATTTTCAACGTGTCAACTTATTATCATAGATCGTTTCGATTAATTAAAACAAATTATACCATTCAAAAGAATGGATAGAAAATAAAATTTTGCTTTTTAGTATAAGTGGGACTTAATTTATAAATAATGAATTGTACATTAATCTTTAGACCTTCTCCATTATTGATATAGCTTTATCAACCTTTTCTTGAATTTTTTTATCAACATTTACAATTACTATTCCTTCAGGGATTATAAAATTAGAATCTGTTATGGGAGGTTGGCCATAAAAACAAAAGTTTTTTACCCCTTTTAATATAGGAATTTCAAGTACAAGCGGAAGTATTAATAAATCTTCTTCTCCCTCCGTTATTTTTATCAATATCCTTTTCTCAGATTTAATAACATCTCTAAGGAGCTTCCAGCAATCCTTATTTATTGTTCCTTCTGGATTTTGAAATTGAACAATTTCTTCAAAGAATTCCTCAAACTCTAAATTAATGTGAGCTCTTTTCGTTTTTTCATCAATAATACAAACTTTAATATATGATTTTAGAAATTCATTAGATAAAAAGTCTTTAGCAACAATATCTCCAACAATATAAAAATTTATATTCACTCCAGATTTTAGATAATCCTTAAAAATATTCTCAACTTGAACGATTGTTTCCTCTCGAGAACCTGCAATTAAAATGTCTAAAGGCTCCGAGAATAAATGTCTTTTATCTTGGGGAATTCGTAAATTATAATCCATTTAAATCAAGATAAATAAATCAAAAAAACTTTAAAAATAATTACAAGATTAGTAATAACTAACGCACTCTTAATGCATATTTACCTGGGAAATGAATCTTTAAGTATTCCGCAAATTTTGATTCTTGAGGGTTTATTATTATAACCTCACCAGTATAATCTTCACTTAGAGTGTGTGTTTTGCATTTAGGGCAGATTGTCTCATTCTTAGTGATTAAATGACAAGTTTTGCATGCTTTTTCTTTCATAATTATTCATATATCCCTTTAATCATTCATTCCGTATTATCTTTAGTTTTGTTTGATTCAGCTTGTTTTGCTTCCTTTTCAGCATATACCTCTTCAATATCGCTTTCAATCCATTCTTCTTTTCCTAAGAATCTCTGTCTCATTGTTAAACCAAGCTTTCCGCTTCTACCAGTACCTAAAGAAACTGCAATAATTTTAGCTCTCACTTGATCATTCACTTCAAGGATCTTTCCAGTTTCTTTCCCAATAAATCTATTTCCAACTTGCTCATAAGAAATATAATCATCACAGATTTGTGACACATGAACTAATCCATCCAATGGGCCTAACCGTACAAAGGAACCAAAATCAACAATTTCTACGACAGTACCTTCTACAACTTCTGAAACTGTTGGTTTAAATGTAAGAATTGTAAACTCCACTTCATGAAAGGTATTTGCATTACCTGGTATGATGATACCTTTACCTACATTAAGAACATCCACAACAGCGATTATAAAACCGTAGTCTCTAGTTATAATACCTTCATAATCTTCGGAAAGAATTATCCTTGCACTTACAGTCTTTTCTTGATCAAAAAGAAAGGGTGGTATCTCGATTTTTCCTTCAATAGTAAAAAGCTTAAACATATGAATATACCTGTAAATTAAATGAAGTCTAATGAAGTTTAGTAATTGATAAAATGAATAAAAAAATTAATAGTTTGCGATTTTTTAATCTTAAAATTAAGGAATATAGGATTCTTATAATTTATTTTTTAAAATTTTTATATTCTTGTTAAGGAGAGTCGAATTGGCCTAAAATCTACAATTTTCTGAATTCCTGCCTTAACTGAAGGATCGTTTTCGAGTAATTCTTTAGCTTTTTCTTCTGTTTCTGTTTCAAGGATTACAATTCCAAATGGATCCTCAGTAATTAATGTTGGACCAGCAAGAAATAATTTGTTTTGTTTCAATAAAGACTTTAGATAATAAAAATGATCCAACATGATTTTATCTTCTTGTTCCCTTGGATTTGTAATGAAATCCTTACGGTAAGGTCTAATAACTGCAAAAAAGTGGTTCTTTTTTATCATAATTATTATTAAATTTGATTTATTATAAATTTTGAATTTCTTTTTTATTTATTAAATAATTTAAATAAAAACAACATTAAAGAAAAGGAAAGGAAAATGCAAATTATTATCAGAGATATGACTAAAGAAGATGAATATTATGTTGGTACCTGTACTCATGTAAATGAAAATAAGATTGAATATGAAGATTCTTCTCCACGCCGGATATCTTGGCTAAGAAGTATGGAAAAATATGGTTTAAGAGTTAAAGTTGCCCTTTTAGATGGCGTTCATGCAGGATTTTTATATCTTATGCCGATTGAAATAAATCCTTGGCAAATTCAAGGGAAGGAGCTGATGGTATTTCCATGTTTAGTCTCACATTCTAAATTCTCTGATAAAGGTATTGGGAAAGAATTGATAAAAGCAGCAGAAAAAGAAACTTATAAACAAAATCGTAAAGGAATTGCAACAGTTGGTTATTTTTGGGATTTTTGGTTTATGCCAGCTGAATTTTTTATAAAAATAGGATTTGAACTAGCAGAAAAAAGAAATGAAGAAGCACTCCTTTGGAAACAATTTGATCAGAATGCTATTCCTCCTCAATTCCGTGAGGAAAAATATGAATTTAAGCCGGTTAAAGGAAAAGTTGTTGTAGATTTATTTTGGAATCGATTCTGTTTAACAAGTGATGTAGAAGCAGAAAGGGTGCGAGAAGTAGTTTTTGAATTTGGGGATGATGTTATTTTTAATGAATTTTCAGCAGTTAATCAAAAAATTTTACAAAAATATGGTATTTCTCGAAGAATATATGTGAATGGTCAAATGATGGAAATAGGTTCAGAGATAGAGAGAAATAAACTGAGGAAAGCAATTGAAAAAGCTTTGATGAAGTTGAATTAAATTCTTTTTAAATTTTTTATAAAATCTTTTCTCAAGGGATAAAAAATATCAAGCATTATAAATGGTTCATTACTAATGCATGTATCACCATGAGGAGTATTGGATGGAATACAGTAAAAATCTCCTTTCTTAACAATTCGTTCTTCATCTCCAATTCGAAGTTTCGCTTCTCCAGCATACACCATTCCTATTTGTTCATGTCTATGAGAATGAGTAGGAACCGTATGCCCTGGTAAAGTGGCATTGAGTGCCATCATCATCTTTTCCCCCTTTAATCCCGTAAGAATTGTTGTTTCTAATCCTTCCATTTGTATAAATTTAGGGGCATCTTTAACATTTATAAAAAAAGAATTTTTCTTACTATGGATTTTAATCATCTCCAATTATTTTAATTTATTAAACCTCACTTTTTTTTTTAAAAAAAATTATGCTAAATTTACAAATGGCATCCCCAGCTCCTTTTGATTTTTCCAGCTTAACGTCTACTGGTTTTTTAAGCAATATTTCAAAAATCTTTTTTGCCCATCCTATAGAACAATAACAAAATGTTTCGTTTGGTATCACAATTTTATTTCGAATAAGAGGACATCCACATTCAAGACATATTGAACTAATTTTATTCCCTTTCAATTTCCATTTACCACACCAAGGAATTTGATCATTAACTTTAGCAATAATTTCTTCAATTTCAGTTGTTTCTTCTGTTATTTTTTTTGCTATTTTAAAACTCCCTGCTAAAGCACACGTTTCGCCGCTTTTTTCCATTATCTTTTTCTTTGTTTCCAATGGAAGATTTTCTAAACTATTAATAATCGAATTTAAAACTCTACCTGCTCTTTCTAATAATGATTCTTGATTATCATACTTTTTATTATAGATAGAATTATCACCTTAATTTGTTAATTTTAAATTTAATTTTCTTCGGTTTTTTCCTTGATTAGATTTTTTATATAAAATTGTGGCTGGACAACAACTACACTCAGTCATGCTTGGACATTCTTTGCAACTCGCTCCACAAGGACTAATATTAGTTAATTTTTCTGGGATTCGGAGTTTTAATTTTTCAGGATAATATACATTCTCTAAAAAAATAACTTTAGCTTTTTTAAATCCAAATGTTTCACTAGGATTTTTTTCAATATATTCTATCCACCATTTTTGATTTCTTGGAAGAAAAAACATTGCATATGATTGGTTATCTACAATTTTCATGAGGGTGATATATGGGCAATTTTTATAGCTAGCTGCTATTTCAATAACCTGCTTTTTATTTTCTGCTACTCCAAATAATAATGCACAGATTAAATTTTCTTCTATTGCTTATTCACCTTAGTAATTAGTTTTGTGTTTTACCACAAAATATAGTAGTAAGAATTATTTTTTCTTATTTCTTATCTTTTAATTTTTATATAATTAGTTTTTTAACAGAATTTAAAAACATTACACATTATCATATTATTGCGAATCTATATGCTTTAAAAATTCTAAACATATAGCAACAAATTGTCCTAATGCTTCTTTCTCAACAACTTCAGGTGTATCTAGCCTTGTGTGATAAAATGGTAAAAGCTCATCATTTAAGTTAAGACCTCCAATTGTAGTCGCGGGAATACCTTTTTTACTGAAAGCTCCGGCATCTGAAGCTCCAAATGCCAAAGGAGATAATTTTGCATTAGGATTTTTTTCTTTTGCTATCTCTAGTATTGGTTCGTATATTTTTGGATCATGCTTTGCCCCAATTCCTGGTTCCCTGTCGCAAATAATAACTATTTCTTTTTTTGCAATACTTTCTAAATTCACAACTATAGTTCCTTCTTCTTTCAATTCATTAAAGTGAGCACTTATATACCGTTTTGAGCCTCTTAATCCAGCTTCTTCTCCCGCAAAAGAAATTAGATAGACCTTGGTGTTTTTAGGAAAAATCTCTGGATTATTTTTATTTTCTGATAATATTTTACCAATTCCCAGAACAACTGCCACTCCTGATAAATTATCAAATGCTCCTAAAACTGGGTGATATGTGTGAAAGAACATGTAGATTAAAGTTAAAGGGCTAAAAATAATGAAAAAGATTCCGAAAGAAAAAAATAAAATCGTCAGTTCAATTGAAAGCAATTGAAGAATTATTTTAATGATTATTACAATGAACACAATCGCGATGTAAATATATCCTACATTAATTATTGTTTGACCAAACCTTTTCAAATAGTATAATGTATTGAATTCGAATTGAGAATCGTGATGTGCTGAAAAAATTATGGTATGTTTTTTTTCAGATGAGGGGTTTATTGTTCCTATAACATTTTTCGACTTTCGTTTGGGGAAAAGGAAATCATATACTTCATGATACTTCATTACCTCCAAAATGAAATAACTAAAAGCCACAATAATGAGAATAACAGCTATAATTATGAATATAAGACTATATGTATAAGCGAATTGTAAAATTCTAAGGTCAACCAGCAATGAAAGCCAGTATAAAATTATTGAGACTAAACCCAGAAACGCTCCATACCTAATTCCTCCAAGAAATGCATGAGGACTACTTATATATTCTTCTTGATGAGCCTCATCACAAAAATTTTTGAACTCTTCCTCTATCCTATTACCAGCGAGAAGTTCTTGCTCTGTACCAGATTCTCTTGGTCCTATTTCATTACATATATTTTCTATGAATTCATACATATAGTTATTCAAGTTATCATCATTCATTTGAATCCATTAGTTTGTGTACTTTATCATTTATTTCTTAAAAATGAAATTCTTAATATAAATTTCGTCAATCCTTATTATAAATTTTCAATCTCTAAAGAAAGTCATTTATCGCTAATTGAACAAAAAGATAACGGTTTTATTCTAAGCTAGATACCATCTTCTAATAAGATTGAAAATAAGAAAAATTTTAATTATAGAAGGGGTTTGAAAAAAAATGGTATTGCTATTAAGTCAAGATGATATTAGATCCCTTATATCCATGAAAGATGCAATTTTTTGTGTTGAAGAAGCATATAAATCATTATCAACAGGAGAAGGTTATAATCCTCAGCGGATTTCAATAGAAAAGGATGTTACAGGACAAACTTTAATAATGCCTGGAATAATAGAGGGATCCGTTCAATCAATTGCTACAAAAATAGTATCAGTATATCGCAAGAATCCACAGAAATTTAATATTCCAGCTGTTTTAGCAAAAATTATTTTACAAGATATTAATACGGGAGAGGTCATCAGTATAATGGATGGTACTTATTTAACTACTCTTCGAACAGGTGCTGCAACTGGTGTCTCGGTTAAATATTTAGCAAGAAAAGATAGTGAATTTCTTTCAATCTTTGGGGCAGGAGCTCAATCTCAAGCACAAATTGAGGCCGTTTATTGGGCATTAAATCAGAGTTTAAAACGCTGCATTGTTTATGATCTCAATCAGACTTCCATGCGGAATTTAAAAACTAGGATTGAGCACAGGTTAGGAATTGAAGTAAAAATTTCAAATAATCCTCAAAAACTTATTGATAACGCCGATATAATAGTATGTGCTACTTCGTCTAAAGATCCACTATTTCCCGGAGAATCTGTAAAACCGGGAACACATATTTCTTCAATTGGTTCTCATTTACCAACTCATCGAGAATTAGATGAAATTCTTCTAAATATGGCAAATGTAATCGCTGCTGGTTCTAAAAATGCTTGTTTGAATGAAGCAGGAGATTTTATCATTCCAATTAATCAAGGAAAACTTGACGCTGACAAAATAATTAATATTGGAGACATCATTATCGGCAAGTTCCAAGGTAGAGATAACGAAGAGGACATTACAGTTTTTAAGTCTGTCGGTATTGCTTTACAGGATGTCGTAGTTACCAATTTAACGTATCAACGAGCGACTCAAAACCTAACTGGTTTTGAATTTAAGTTTTAATAGGTGACCATAATGAAAAAAAAGAGTATTTTAAATGATGTTATTGGCCCAATAATGAGAGGACCCTCGAGTTCTCACACTGCTGCGGCTTACCATATTGCAAAGTTAGTTAGAATGGTTGTTCAAGATGACTTTAAAAAGGTTGAAATAATTTTTAATGAAAATGGTTCTTGGGCTCAAGTTTATGGAATGCAAAATTCAGAGTTTGCTTTTATAGCTGGCTTAATTGATTATTCCATCTTTAGTGAAGATTTCTTTGCATTAAAAGAAATAGCAAAAAGTAAGAATATTAGCATTGAATTTCAAATCCAAAAAATTGATGAAGCGGATCATCCTAATTTCGTTAATCTTATTATAACATATAGAAATGACAAGAAATTAGTAATAAAAGCGAAATCAATTGGAGGAGGTATGATCATTTTAGATAAAATAAATGATTGGTCAGTCCAGATAACAGGGGAAATGTATAACCTATTGATCGAATACGATGGGAAACAAGAATTAAGCATTTCAAAATTAATAAATCAATATTTGGATCAAAATAGAATTGTAAGTCGACAAGTTGTTAACAATAAACATTTTTTGCATATTACTCAAACAGATGTTTTTTCGAAAGACCTAATTATTTCTTTGAATAAATTAGATATCAATATATGGCTTTTGAAGCCAATCTTTTTTGTGAAAAAAGGAGATCCAATTTTCGTTAGTATTGACCAAATGATTAGTTTAACGGATATGAAGAAAATTACACTTGGAAATATTGCTTTAGAATATGAATCAAAGGTTTTAGGGCTAGATAAGGAAGAAATTCTTAAAGAAATGAAAAAGAGAATAAACATAATGTTTTCGACTATTGACAATGGATTTGAAAAAAAATTATCAAAGATGAAAATATTAGAACATTCCGCGAGTACTTTATATAAGAATGAACAAAATGGGAAATTATTTAGTCAAAGTATAAACACAACTTGTGCTATTAGAGCTCTCTCCGCTATGGATGTCGTATCTTCTGGAGGTGTTATATGTGCCGCTCCTACTGGTGGATCAGCTGGAGTTTTGCCTGCTGTACTTTATACTTTATATAAAGATTACTCGATTAATATGACAAAAATTTGTTATTGTGCCTTAGCAGCAGGAGCTATTGGACTTTTCAATTCTTATAGAAGCACGTTTGCTGCAGAAATTGCAGGCTGTCAAGTAGAAATTGGAATGGCTGGAGCTATGGCCGCTGCTTCTATAATTGAAGCAGCTAATGGTTCATCTACTGATGCAATTAATGCAGCGGCAATTTCATTACAAAATACAATGGGCTCTGTATGTGATCTTGTTGCAGGCTTATGTGAAATCCCTTGTCATACGAGAAATGCTACTATTGCCTCAAATGCATTTGTATGTGCTGATTTAATCATGGGTGGTTACATTAATCCGATTCCATTAGATGAAACTATTGATGCTTCATTAGAATCAGGAAAATTGCTTCCCGAAGAATTACGTTGCACGGCCTTAGGAGGAATAGCGAATACTAAAACAGCGAAGAAGCTTAAAAGCTATTTACAAAAAAACAACAATTAATTTTCTAATTATCACTTATTAAAACTGATTTTTTACGTAAAAACTGAAGTTTTCCTTCTAGCTAATGTTATTTTTAGTTCATTAATATTGATGATCAGCGTCGCCTAGCTTTATTTAGCCCTATTAAGCCAAAAATACATATTACAATACCAAAAAATAGAGCTATGATTGAAGGAGCTCGAACCAATCCACCTTCGGACATATTGAATTAAAGCCATAAAAGATAAATTCCATAACAAATAATAATTACTCCAATTACAAGAACAAGAATGCTAATTGCCGTTAAACTTCTCTTTTGCACTTCTTAAACACCATTAATTCTTGGATACTATAAAAATTATTCTTATATATCAAATTGTATGGTTGATATTTAAAGATATATCCTAAATTCGCATCAGACTCGTAAAGTTTCTCTTGGACTTTTTCATTATCTCTTTCTTCTTTTAATTTATTGAGTTTCCTAATTTGCTCATTCGCAACTTCTTTATCAATTTTTAACAATGGAACTGAATATGGTTGCCTGTCTAGCAGCTCGATATTTGCAAATTTACTCGAAAAAATTATTATGATCTAAAATTAGTTTCCATTTTATTATTATAAATAAATTAAGATAAAAAAAAAATTGATGGAAAATTAGGACACATTAAAAATGGTGTCCACAGCTAGAGCAAAATGTCGCGTCTTCTTCTTTTTTAGCACCACAATTTGGACAGAAGTTCGTTGCGCCTCCAGTTTTAGGACTTGGTGTTTCTATGGATTGAGAGGGTTTTGGTGCGTCTGAATATGGTAAGTTTTTCAATTTTGACAATTGTGAATATCCTATAATTTCATATATAATGCTTATTAGTATGGTTATTATTAAAAATCCCAATAACATGCATAAACTTGCTGTTTTCAAGTTTTTAGAACCCTTTTTTGCGTCATCTGCTATCGATTCAGGAAATAACTCCGAATTTTTAATAAAGAATTCATTCAAGTTTCCCCATGCTGAATACCGTAATATACCGGCAATTAATAACGTTATCAAACCAATAATTAAAATTATTCCTGGAATGAGTATTAATCTTAATAGATCCGCTACTGGGGGGAATGTTTGAGATTCTATATAGGGCCAAAAAG
>JBHLKB010000029.1:0-13527 GCA_048887205.1 Candidatus Hodarchaeota archaeon | reverse complement strand
CCTAATTGCATTCATAGTGTAAGTGTAATGGGAGATGAACAAATGAGGCTTTTAGTTTTTGTTCTTACGCACGGTGGTAATATTCGAGTAGGCACTGAGGATTATCCGTTTATTAAAAAAGGTATACCTGCAAAAAAGAATGCTGAAATTGTTGAAAATTATGTAAGTATTAGTAAACATATTGGTCGAGAAATTGCTGATCCATCTGAAGCTCGTAAAATGATAAATCTGAAATAATTTTATGTTATCAATTTAAAACCATTTAAAAAAAGTAAGAATATGAAGTTAAAGGATAAAGTTGCGATAATAACGGGAGCGGGGGCAGGAATTGGTGAGGCTACAGCTATTCTTTTTGCTCGAGAAGGGGCAAAAATATGTTGCAATTCCTTATCAGATTCAGCGAAGAAGGTAGTAGAGAAAATTAAAACAATTGGTGGAGATGCGATATTTATTCAAGCAGATGTGTCTGTTGAACATGAAGCAATGAAAATTATCGAAGAAACTATAGAAAACTATGGTAAATTAGATATCCTCTTTAATAATGCTGGAATTGTCCTTGGTGGAGCAATTGATACAACATCTACAAAAGACTGGGATAGAACAATGGATGTAAATGTAAGAGGTATTTATTTAGTCTCAAAATATGCAATTCCTCATTTAAAAAAAACAAAGGGAACAATTATTAATAACGCCTCATCAGTAGCATTTAAAGGAGTAAAAGATAGAGCTGCTTACACAGCATCAAAGGGAGCTGTCCTTTCAATGACAAGAGCAATGGCTATGGATTACCTTGAGGATAATATTAGAGTAAATTCAATTTGTCCAGGAACTACAGATACTCCCTCATTAACACAGAGAATTAAAAGTAAAGGTGGAAATTTCGAAGAAGTGAAGCAACAATATATTTCTCGCCAGAGATTAGGAAGACTGGGAAAACCTGAAGAAATTGCAGAAGGGGTTTTATTTCTTGCATTGAATGAATTTTGTACGGGTATCAGTCTTTTAGTTGATGGTGGAATGACCATGTAGTTAATTTTAGTAAAAAAACAAGGTTTTTAAAATGGAAATGGTTAAGTTTGGGATCTTAGGATGTGGAAATGCAAGTAATTATCATACATTAGGTATCAAAAAAGATCCTAATCCAAATATAAAATTTATAGCTGCTTATGATATTAATGAAAAAAATCTAAACCGTGTTGCTAAACGCAATAAACTTACACCATACACAGACTTGGATGATTTTCTTCATAGCGATATAGAAGCAGTGCTCTTATTAGTACCTCATTATCTCCATGCTGACTTAACCGAAAAAATTGCTGATGCTGGTAAGCATATACTCTGTGAAAAGCCTATGGCATGTACACTTGAAGAATGTGATAGAATGATTAAGGCGACTGAAAAAGCGGGTGTAAAGTTCATGATAGCTGAAAATCACAGATTTTTACCAGTTCATCGATACATTAAAACTCTCCTAGATAAAGATTTTATTGGAAATGTATTTTTAGCCCGAACATATGAAGGTGCTTATTGTGATCCTCAAGAATTTCTGGATCCTAATCTATGGAATTTTACTTTTGATAAAGGTGGTGGCGGAGTCGTCATGGATCAAGGTGTTCATAAATTTACTATGCTAAATTGGTTTTTGGGTGATGTTGAATCAGCCCAGTGTTGGTGCTCAAAAACCGTAAACAGCCCTCCGAATAAAGGAGAGGATACCGCAATAATTCTATTACGTTATAAATCAGGGGCAATCGTAAGTGTTGCTTTATCCTCAACGACTGTACATCCCTTAAATAACAGTACTGAATTACAAGGAACAAAAGGTACTATTTATGAAGATCATGCTTGGGAACAACCCCTTAAAATCTTTTCATCTCATCATGAAGCGGAGAAGAAGGGCGAATTTTATAGCCCATCTGAATCTATTGAACATGGGGCTTATCCACAGTATTATACAATATCGGCTCGATATGAAGATCGATATTTTGCTGAGTGTATCCTAAATGATAAAGAACCTGAATTCACCCCTGAACAAGCAAGAGAAGCAATTGCCGTTGTACTTCTTTCTTACCTCTCTGCTAAGAGAGGAATGATTGTTAGCATGGATGAGTTTAAAAATTATTCAAAAAAAGAAGGTACAGCGAATATTTTAGACAACTTTCTGCCTTTCATTCAAAATAATTATAAAAATTTAAATTGGTGAAGGTTTAATAGTTAAAATAAAAGGTGATTGATATTGGTAAAACATATTGGCATTGTTGCTTGTAGTGCAGAAGGAGCTGCCCTTTGCTATAAAACAATATGTATAGAAGCTCAGGAGAAACTGTTTAAATATAGGCATCCTGAAATAACTATGCATACACCACCTCTTTCTGATTATATGCAACATATATGGAATGGTAATTGGGAAGGAGTAGCGGAATTAATGCTTATTTCAGCTCAAATTGTAGCAAAAGCGGGAGCAGATTTTGCAATTTGTCCTGATAATACTATTCACCAGGCATTTAATTTGATGATAGCTAAATCACCCATTCCTTGGTTGCATATTGCAGAGGTTGTAGGAGAAGAAGCTAAACAGAAACGATTTAAACATCTAGGAATTTTAGGCACAAAATATCTCATGAATTCTCCAGTTTATCCTGATGCCCTCAAGAAATTTGGAATAATTTCTGAAGTCCCTGATACTTCTGATCAAGAAAAAATTGATAGAATAATATTTGAAGAATTAGTTAATGGTATCTTTTCAGAAGAATCTCGACAAGTTTATAATAAAGTTATGCAAAAGTTAGCGAAGAATGGTTGTAATGCTATTGTTCTTGGTTGTACGGAAATTCCTTTACTCATAGATCCGAATGATTCTCCATTACCTATTTTAGATTCTACTAGATTACTCGCGAGAGCAGCAATAATAAAGGCTATAGAATAGCTATAAAACTTTTATATAAAAAATTTATTGAGTAGTCCACCCTCCATCAATTCTAAGATCAGCTCCCGTAATATAAGAAGATTCTTCAGTTGCTAAAAAGAGAATGCCTGTAGCTATTTCTTCAGGTGTGGCCCAACGTCCCATTACACCTTCAGATTCAAATTCTTTTTTAACTTCCTCATAAGAAACTCCCCTATCTCTTGCCTGTTTTGCAACATCACTTTGTAACATTGGTGTATCGGTAGCGCCAGGGCTTACACTATTTACTCGCACATTAAATGGTGCCAAATCTAAAGCTAAGGCTCTCGTATAGCCTAAAACACCTGCTTTTGTAGAACAGTAATTTGCATGCGCAACTTGACCAATATGAGCTGCAACGGATGCTAATGTTATAATGGAACCTGATTTTTGCTTTTTGAAATAAGGAACAGCATATTTACATGTGTAATGAGTTCCCTTTAAGTTAACATTAATCAAAAGATCATAATCTTCATCCGGAAATGTTTCAATAGGTCCTACTCGCACCACTCCTGCATTTACAATTAGAATGTCAATTCTTCCATGTTTATTTATAGTAGATTCAATCATATTTTTAACTTCTTCTGGATTTCTTACATCTACTTTCATAATAGTTGTTCTTTCTTTTCCTTCTTCAAGCATTTCAAAAGATTCTTTTAAACCATCTTAATCAATATCTGAAAGAACTTGTATAGCACCTTCTTTTGCAAATAGAATTGCAGTAGATCTTCCAATTCCAGAAGCTGCTCCTGTTAAAATCACAACTTTGTCTTTAACTCGAATATTATTCACCTTCAGATTTGCAAAAAATCTATAAATTATACTATTATTTTTCTTATTTATGGATTTTGTTAGATATGGAATAATTGGTTCTGGAGCTGCATTTAGATTTCATCAACGTGCTATTAGAAGAAATCCCCAAATTAAATTTAAATCCATTTTTGATACTAATGAAAAACTTGGAAGATTAATGGCTCAGAAGAATAAAATGGAGTACTACGATAAACTTGATGAATTTCTAAAGAGCGAAATTGATGCTGTTATAATATTGGTTCCTCATTATCTTCATGAAAAATATGTTATTGCTGCTGCGGAAGCAGGGAAACATGTTTTATGTGAAAAACCTATGACAACTACTCTAGAAGGATGTGATTTAATGATTAAAGCGACTAAAAAGGCAGGAGTGAAATTTATGATCGCTGAAAATCATCGTTTTTTACCTGTTCATAAATATATTATGGAAGCGGTGCAATCAGGATTACTAGGGAAGATTTTTTTAGTTCGATCTTATGAAGGAGTAAATGAAGTTGAGGGGCTTATGAAAAAGGGATTTTGGAAGGGTGATCCAATAAAGGCAGGAGGTGGCTGTCTTATGGATATGGGAGCTCATAAATTTGTTACAATGAATTGGATTTTAGATGATACAGTAGAATCAGCTTATAGTTGGATAACAAAACAGTGTACCACTTTAGAAGAAAAAGCAGAAGATAATGCAATGGTTTTCTTAAAATATAAAAAAGGAACCATAGCTGAAACTATAGTAAGTTTTACTGTAGTCTCTCCTTTTAATAACAGTATGGAGTTATATGGGACTAAAGGTACAATTATTGAAAATCATGAATGGGAAAAACCGGTGAGAATCTTTTCTGAACATGAAGATATGGGAAATAATTTAGGTAGATGGTTTGAACCTGAAATTGAACATGGTCCTGCACTTTCTCATTATCTAATTTCAATGGGGTATGAGGATACCCATTTTACAGAATGCATTCTTAACGATAAAGAGCCAGAATTTACTCCAGAACAAGCAAAAGAAGCAATAGCAACAGTTTTGATGGCATATTTGTCTGCTAAAAATGGTAAGACTGCAACTAGAAATGAATTAATGAAACTTTATAATACAATAGGAACTAAAAGCATACTTGAAGGCTTAGAGAAGGTTGTGCAAAAAAATTATTAGATTAGGAAAAAAATGAAATTAATAAAATTATCTTAAAAAAATCTCCTTATTTAGATTGGAAAGTCTCTCACAATCAGAGCTTGTAATCCTATAGCAATCTTCAATTCCAACTAAACCTTGACCTCTAACAATTTGCCATGCTTCTACATCTAACACCATATTTTCTTCAATTAAACCATCAAAACTATGACCTGGTCCAAATATATGAGTTTCTTCAGTTTCTAATCCAATGCTGTGACCAATTATGGTACAACGACCTTTTCCTAATTGTTTAAAATATTTATAAGTATCATCATATAGTTTTTTTGGATTAATTCCTGGTTTAAGATTTTCTAAACAAAATTCTTGAACTTTGATCATATTCTCCATAGCAATTGCTCCCTTCGGAGGTACCTCACCAATAATAGCTTCTCTACTTACATCTGAGACATAACCTTTCCATACGGCTCCAAAATCAAACCTTATCATTTCGCTTGGTTGAACGATCGTTCCAACTCCTGGAGCTTCGGGATCTGAATTTCCAATATTCATAGTTAAATGATCCCATCCTTCTGCGCCTTCACCAACAATTGTACTTCTAGCAATCTGAAGCAATTCATAATCAGTAATTCCCTCTTTCACTGCCTCAACACATTTTAAAATCGCTTTCTCAGCAATTTCAGTTGATTTTTTAATTCGCGCTATTTCTTCTTCAGATTTTATTAACCGCATTTCCAAAAAACAATTATCTCCATCTATAAAAGAAGCATTTGGAAATTTATTTCGAAGAAATTCAGATTGATATCGAGGCATTAATGTTTCAATACCTAATGTCTTATTTTCTAAACCCAATTCTTCAATCTTCTCTCCAAGAATCTTCAATGCACCTTGTGGAGACCCAATACGTTCATAATCCTTTACCCAAGAAAATTTTTCTACACTGTCATATAGCATCCAAATCAATAATAATACCGCTCCATCATTAGTTATTATTGAGAAACTTGGATATTGATTATACAACACAAATAATATAGGATTTGGTGCCACATGCAAAGTTGGAATCCCTGTGGTATAATAGACATTAACTGGAGTAGTAGCTATCAAAGCATCAATATTATTCTTCTCAAGAATTTCACTTGCTCTTTTTTTATCATAACCAATTGGCTCCATCTCATAAATCTCCTAACTTATTTAATCTAATTAATCCAAAAAAATTTCTAATCTTTCCAGATCAGACATCGTTCCTTTTGGTTTAAGAGTGCCATCCATAAATGCTTCCATAGGATCAATTTCTCCAGTTGATATTCCTAGAAACAGATCAGATTCAACTTCTAGACTCATTTCTGCATTATCGTTAAATCCATCTTCTACTCTTGCTTTTTTATCTTTAAAAACCAATTGAATTTTATAATCAATATCAGGAAAGATAAATTGCATAGTTTTATTAAAATCTTCAAAATCTTCTGCAATCTCTGGGTCATCAAGCTTTTGTGCCCATTTTTCCAATGCTTTCTTTAATTCTTCAGCTGGTGCCATATAATTTCACCTTTAAAAAATTTAATATATCTTTGTTTTATAACATTATTTTTTTCCTCTATTTTCTTTAAGTTTTAACACAATATCTTGAGGATATTTTGCTTTTGTCCAAGGTAGATTTGAGAAAAAATGAGTAAAAATTTGTACGATTAGTGGCTGTTCATTTTTTTGTAATTTTTTTTTATTGAAATATACACGTCGATATGGTTCAGCGTATTTCCATCCATGGAGTTTTCTTCCTGCGAACCTACTAAATGCTCGATATGGGAGCATAGTATATCTTAAAAGCCATTGTTGTGTTTTATGGCAAGCAATCAATTTATAAGTTAGATTCTTGATATCTTTTTTTTTAAAGCCAAAAAAGAAATTTGGATGCAAAGATGTATAGAAATAAAGGATTGGTGTGAAATCAATTAATTTTTTATGGACAATATAAAATAACGCTCTTCCTGTGTTTATATGATCCATATGATAATACCAAGAATAAATTGCTTCTGGAGCAATAATTATATCCGGTCTTTCTTTTTTGAGATATTCAGCAATCTTCTTTATGAGATCTTTATCAAACGGGACAAAACCATCGATATATCCGAAGAAATCTATATTCTCAGGTGGGATTCCATGTATTTTTTCAGCGTTAAATAATTCTTGTGTTCTAATCTTTGCTAGAAATTTTCCTTTAAATCTATCATATATATATCCTGGAAGTCCAAATTCTCCTTTTGTAATTGAAGCTATTTTAATAATGTAATCTTTTTTACTTTTAAGAGCAAGATAATGCATCAAATGCCCGCACTTATGTTCTAAATCATCAGGATGGGCTTGAAAGAATATGATTTTGGTCATAATAAAAGATTACATTATTTTATATCTTCCATTAGAGCTGATCTTTTTCCTAATAAAAAAGAACTAATGATAATTAGTGTTATTCCAATAATTAAATAGTAGATAGAGAAGACACTTGGTGGTGTTAATAAAAATATTAGAAAATATATAGCGATCGGTGCAAGTAATGTAGGAACTTGTTGTATTGGGACTAAGTTACTTGCTTGACCAACTATAAATGATTTTTGAATCGTCATGACTCCAAAAACATTAGACAAAATTAGGATAACACACGAAATAATAAATAAAAATAATTCTCCTAAATTAAAGGTTGCACTAAATATCTTAGCTATAACTCCTATCATAGGGCTTACCCAAAAATTTGATAGCACAAACAATAATCCAGATAAAGTTGCTAATAAAATCCCTTTAAATCTTTTATTTTCCCGCTGTAAAAAATAACAAACGAAACAGAATAAAAATACCACTAACGTAAAAATTACAATTCTAAGAAGAAATGCGAATTCTAGTAGGTTTATAGTTGCAATCTCAATTGATAATTCACTTAAACCTAAAAGAAAAAATGCCATTATCATTAAAATAATTCCAAGAATTTCTGCTTTATTTAATGTTTCTCCTACAATCTTTATAGAACCAATCGCTAAAACAATTAATCCTGAAGCCATAAATCCTGGAATCAATGCGGGACCAATAAAAAACTGCGCTGACATGTATAAAATAGCTCCTAATCCATATTGTAAGATAAGACCACTTAGCCATAATCTTTTTTTAACTAAGCTTCTAAAAAATTTTGCTTCATCAGGGAGTTCATTTATTACCTTTTTTTGGAAAACAGTTCCAAGATGATTTGATGTTCCAGATGATATCGCTAATAAAATTCCTAACCAATAAAAATTAGCAGCCATCTTTATTTATTTTGCTCTTTTAATCAAAAATCAATTTGAATATTTTATTTTATGTTTTTAATGTTTAAAAGATTATAAGTTTTGAAATCTTTTTTAAAAAAAAATACAATTTAATATAGAATGAGATTGGGATAAAGAATATGAATTTGAATAAAATAAAAATTCAGGTTGTTTTTATTGGTAAACCACAATGGGAAGCTGGATGGCCGTATTTAGGTTATGATAATCTAAAAATAATAGATGAGATTAAGGAAAGTTTGATTAAAAAATTTCCGCATGTTACATTTCATTGGGGAGCAATGATAACTTCATATGATAAAGTTTTAGTCAATAATATTAAGGAAAATATATTAACAGTAAATGGAATAATTATCTTTACAATAGGGCATTATGGAGATCCTGGAATAGTTCAAGCGGGGATTGAATTTATCGAAAGTGACAAACCTGTTATTCTCGCCAATGTTATTTATGGAGGAGATCACACTTTCACTAAAATCTTTTCGAATATTAAAGATAAAAATTATCAATTATTTCCAATATCTTCACGAAACATTGAAGATTTTAAAAAACCCATAGAAGTTATGATTAGTTTACTAAATTTAAGGGGAACAAGAGTTTTGGTTTATGCTAGTGATGTAATAAAAATGAATTGGGATGTAATATTAGGTTTATTCAATCCAGAACGTAAAAGAATATTAAAAAGTTATCCAGAATTTCTCGAACAGGTTGGAAAGATGAGTGGTGATAAAGATTTTGAATTTTATACAGACACTGTTGGTAAAGATCAAGCACATCAATGGAGAATGGATGAAACAAAGTATAGAGAAAATCTGAAAGAAATATTTGATATAGAAATGATAAGAGGAGATCCAAATGAGATTCTGGAATATTATACGAAGGTAAATGAAGATGAAGCTAAAAGTGTCGCTGATAAATGGATCAATAATGCATTAAAAGTAGAACCCTCTGAAAAGACAATTCTGAATTCTGCAAAATTATATATCGCTTTTAAAAACATTTTACAAGATAGGGATATTAATATATTTACTCCTGATTGCGGGACATTTTTATTGACGGGAATATTACCGGCGTATCCTTGTATGGCTTATTTCGAATTAAGTAATGAAGGGAAATATGGTATATGCGAATCTGATATGGATTCTACTGTAAGTTTTCTATTTGGATTATATTTAACTGGTCGACCAGGATTTGTATCTAACCACACATTTGACCTTATTAATGATCAAATTACATATATGCACTGTGTAGCTCCAAATAAACTTTTTGGAATTGAAGGACCATCAACACCTTATGAAATTGTGTTTCATGGGGAAACTCATTATTTAGGTGCTTCTCCTTGTGTCAAATTTCCTGTTGGTGAAATAGTTACAACAATAAAAATAAGTGTTTTTAAAAAGAAAATTTCAATTAGAAGTGGAAAAATTGTAGATAACGTAGTTGATGAAAAAGGATGTGTATCAAAAATGCTTGTAAAAGATAATGTTGACAAAATTATGAGGAATTATGATTGGGAATCTTTTGGATGGCATCGTGTTTCATTTATTGGAGATTGGAAGAAAGATTTCATAATCGGAGCAAAGATCTTAGGATTGAAAATTATTGAAGAAGATTAGTTTTTTTTTAAAAAATTATTTAAATTTAAAGATTTTATTATAAAATTCAAATATAACTTAGGCGAAAATAATAGTGTAATTTATACTATTATAGAATGATCATTATGAATGAAAAAAAAAAAGAAATTGATCGCAAAGTCCATTCACGCTTGGGTCACCTTTTTTATTCTTTAGGGGCTGTGCCATCTGCACTTCCATTTAATATGGTCGGGACTTGGCTATTAACTTTTTATACTCTTCCTGGAAGGCTTTCCCTCTTTGATTTTGGGATCCTCCTAATACTATATGGTATATGGAATGCTATTAACGACCCTTTAATTGGATACTATATGGATAAAATAAAATTAAAGAAAGGGCGTCGAGTACCATGGATCATCTATGGAACCATTCCAATGACGATAGGATTTATTTTACTATGGTGGGTCCCATACACAGACTACAATTTAATCTTTTTTCATGGTTTTTTAATGTTATTCTTTTTTGATACTGGATTTACAATGGTGATTACAGCTTGGAGTGCTTTATATACAGAGATGTATGAAGATGAGAGTGAGCGAGCTTCAGTTGTTGCTATCAAAGATACAATAGCATTTATTTCATCTATGATAGGAGTTATGATTCCTTCTATGATTGCAGCTGCGCTTGGTAGTTGGGCACTAGTAGGAGTTATAATGGGTATTTTTATTCCCATTACAATGTACCTTTCCCTTTTAGGGACAAGAGAAAGAAAAGAGTATCAAATAGATGAGCCTTTACCAATATTTGATGCATTTAAAGAAACATTTTCGAATAAACCATTCCTAATTGGAATGGTAACATATGCTATGCTAGACTTTTGTTTTGGTTTTACTATGATGATTCTTCCTCTTTATGCAAAATTTATTTTAAATATCGAGGAGGGAATGGAAGGATTTGCTATGATAGGTGTAGCATTGGGGATAATTGCTGCTGTACCCTTATGGTGGAAAATATATGGGAAGAAAGGACCAAAATTTGGTTTAGCGCTTGCAATGAGCATCTTTGGTATAGGTATGATATTACTGTTTTTTGCAAATGATTTTATCACATTGACAATTATAGGACTTTTTCCCGGAATTGGTGCCTGCGGTACATTAATGACTGAGCCAGTAATTTCTGCGGGAATAGATTATGACGAATTAAAAATAGGAAAAAGGCGGGAAGCGACATATAGTGGAATTGGAGCTTTTATTGCCCGATTATCAATGGTTCTTTCTGCGATGGCTTTAATGCTTGTTCAAGGATTAAGCGGTTTTGACCCTAGTTCGGAAACTCAAACATCTACTGGTTTAGTTGGGTTAAAACTTTCCATTTCCATTATTCCAGCTATTGGTATTTTGATTGGCTTATTAATTTTTAAATTCTTTCCTCTAAATTACAAAAAATTCAGTGAACAACAAGAGAAATTGAAAATTCTTCATGAAGAACGTTTAAGAAAATTAGAAATTGAAAATAAATAATATAATTAATTTTTTTTCAAATTTTATCTTTTTTATTATAAATTTTTTCATAATTTAAAATCAATAGAGTTGATAATATTTTGAAATGTGATCTTGAAAATATAGAAATTTATTATGAGTTATATGGCAAAGGGTACCCTATTTTAATGATTCATGGATTTATGCCTGATCATCGTCTAATGAAAGGCTGTATGGAGCCTATTTTTCAAAATAAAGATAATTACAAACGAATTTATTTTGATTTGCCTGGAATGGGCAATACGGCCGCACCGAATTGGTTAAAAAATTCAGATGAGATACTTGAAATTGTCTTGGAATTTATTGATAAGATTATTCCTAACGAAAAATTCATAATTGCTAGTGAATCGTATGGGTGTTATCTAGCAAGAGGTATTATTTTAAAGAGATCTGATTTTGTAGATGGGATCTTATTTATTTGTCCCCTTATTATCCCTCAACCAGAAAAACGAAATTTACCAAAAGAAAAAAAAGTTTTAATAAAAGATACTAAGTTAATTTCGAGTCTAAATCCATTAGATGCTGAAGAATTAGAAGAATCTTTAATAATTCAGAACAAAGAAGTTTGGCAAAGATATAGAGATGAAGTCTTACCTGGTCTAAGAATAGCAGATCAAAATTTTATGGATAAGATATATCCAGCTAATTATAAATTTTCTTTCGAAATAGATAACCTTTTACAATTATATGATAAACCAACCTTATTTCTTTTAGGGAGACAAGATATGACCGTTGGATATCGTGATGCTTGGAAAATTATTGAAAATTATCCAAGTGCTACTTTTGCTATTCTTGATCAAGCAGGTCATAATCTACAAATTGAAAAAGCAAATTTATTTAATTCTTTAGTTAATGATTGGTTAGATAGAGTAGAAATCCATATTTCTTCTAAGAATAAAGATTGAGAAGATCCTTCTTAAAATCAATTTATTTCTTTCGGCTCTTCTCTTGGTAATCTTTTTTCTACTGATAAAATAGGATTAAATGTTTTATGAGGCTCTGTCTGATACCAGTATGCTGTAGATGACCAATCATCTGAGCGTTGATTTGCATGACCGTGTTCGATTTTAACCTTTATATTTTTATGAAAATGTATGGGATCCTCAATATGATATCGATAATACGAGATTTTTCCACTCCAATTCTTCCCCCCAGGTAAAGGGATTCCATAGTATGGAGAACAATAATATTGATTTGGACACCAAGCCCCACAGAAGTAGTCTTCCGTCCCTGTTCCATGTAGTATAATTTCTCCATTATCAATTTCAATATAATCATCACCCTCACCAGGCCAGTTTTCCTTCTCAGTTTCAAATAAGTTATGAATATCAACATGACTTCCAACATAATGACCTTCGCCCTCTGCTTCTAATATTAAATAATCCTCTTCATGCGTGAGGTTTTTTTTACTAAATTTCTCTGATTTCCAGTTCATTTCCTCTAAATATTTATAATCTTGACCTCCACACGGATTTTCGCGATTCCAATATACATGAAATCTACCCAGGGAATCATCGATTGCTTGATATTCCTCGTAATCAATATAATAATAAAGAATAAGTGTTTCTTCTGAATCATTTTCAACTTCAATTTTTCCATTTTTAGAAAATGGCATCGGAAACCAGCAATTAAACCCTTTACCATCATTAGGACCCATAGAAAGTGGTAATCCAAAAAAATCTCCAATTGGACATTCAACAGATGGATTTTCTTCATTATCCCACCACATTCGAATTATAACTTTTCTTAAATAATTAGGAACTTCTGAGGCAAGAGTCATCCAAATATGTTTTATAATACCAGCGCACTTCAAATTACATAGTTCAAATTTATCTTTTTTTTCTATAATTTTAAAATCAGCATTTGCTCCAGTTTTATCATAACTCGAGATTCGCTTTCTCTTGACATTTTTTTTAATTTTTACTAAATCTATTAGAGAACTAAATCCAAAATCCATTTAAATCCCCTATTTATAATTGTTAGGAATCTGAATGTTAGAAAAAAATTAAACATTGTCAATTACAAAAGACTGTAAAAGTTAAGATTTATGGTGGCGTATAAGCCGCAATCTTTTGCAGTTCTTTATCTTTAAGAAATTCTACTGACGGCAGTTTCTTTATTAGTTTTCCATTGTCAAGAATAATTACATCTTTAGAATATTTAGCTATAACTCTTGGATCATGGGTTACTATAATTATTGTGCGTTTATTTGCATGAAGATCTGTTA
>JBHLKB010000028.1:0-13722 GCA_048887205.1 Candidatus Hodarchaeota archaeon | reverse complement strand
TTTAGGAAATCATGATTATCGTCCTTTCCATTATGACTTAACATGGGGAGAGATGTATAAAAAGATTGGATTAAACGCTTCTGAAGCGATTGCCCTAAATGAACTATTTTCCGCTTCACCCATTTCAGCATTAACGAAAACTTCGTTAGCTTTAAGAGGATACTTATCAGAAATTAACTCATCGATAGATTTTTCAATAATGCTGGGGAATAATCTTTTTATTATTTTAAACACTGGCTCTGATTCCTTTAGAAATCTCAGAGATTTAATTAGTGGGCACCCATCTGTTACAGGGGTTTCATATAAGCAAATACAATACTTAGAAAATCTAATAAACAATCAAATAACTAAAGATACAAATACGTTTTTGTTTTTACATGGCCCCCCATTAAATGCAGAAACTAAAAAATTGAGTATCAATATATTTGAAAAAAAAGGGAGCCGATTTATTAGAAAAAAGATCAGTGATTTTAAGGAATCTTTATTTAAAAAATTAGGAAAGCCCATATCCACTGCCCGTATTGATGGTGTGTTTAATATTAAATATGGCTGCGTATCATCAAATTGGGAAAAACTTATCGAATTCTGCAAAAACTATACAATACTCACGCTAAGTGGTCACACCCATAGTAATCAAGAATTTAGACTGGAAGATACAGAAAAAAAATCGAGTGTTTATGATGCACCACCATTTAGATTGAAAAAAATTGAAAATCCCGCAGCAATATTTTATGATGAATATTCTGAGATCTTTACAAATGCAAAAGTTATAAAGGAGAACGGACCGTTTGTTGTCCAAACACCTGCTTTAGGGTTAGGTAGTTATAGGAATCCTAATACAGCTGGAGCTTATAGAGAAATAATAGTAAAAGATGGAAAATTAAATTCTTTTAAGATTAAGGACATAAATCGATAGATAAATTTATTTAATAATATAGAGGTCGTCCTTTTTTATGAATTGCTTTTCCTATAATAGCTTCGGTTCCCTCAAGAACCATTTCTGAGATAGTAGGGTGGCAATGAATAGTTTCTGATATATCATTAACTGTAAGATTATGTTTTATTGCTAAAGCAAGTTCTGCTATAAGTTCAGAAGATTCAATACCAATACATGAAGCCCCTAGTATTCGAAGATTTTCTTTATCTGCTAGTGTCATTATAAATCCCTCCTCCTCTCCCATACATTTTGCTTTTCCAAGAGATTGATATGGAAATTGACCCATTATAACATTAATTCCACGATCTATAGCTGACTTTCTTCTGAATCCTACAGAGCTGATATTAGGAGAGGTAAATATTGTTGCAGGAACAACTCTATAATCTGTTTTCATTTTATTGATGTTAAAGCCTCCTATACTAGCTAATGCATTAGCTACTGCTACATCTGCTTCATAATATGCAACATGAGCTAACATCAACCCCCCAGTAACATCTCCAATTGCATAAATTCCTTTAACTCGTGTTTCTAAAGTTTCAGTGCTACATTTAATTGCACCCCTATCAGTTGCAACCCCCAATTCTTCTAATCCTAAATTTTTCGATTCTTTTACTCTACCAATTGAAACCAAGCATAAATCAGCTTCAAATATAAATTTTTCAGCTGTTTCAATTTGGTCTCTTGGTATAGAGGCAGAACAAGTTATAACTTTCACACCAGTTCCAGTATTTTCAACAGATAATACATTCTGGGACGTTTTTACTTCGATTCCTAAATTTACAAATTTCTTTAATAACTCTTTTACAACCATAGGTTCCTCTGTCGCTATAGGAGAAGAAAGATATTCTATCATTGTCACTTTACTTTTAAAGGCAGCAAATATATTTGCAAACTCACATCCAATTACACCCGCACCAATTATTAGTAATCTCTTTGGAACAGTTGTAAAATTTGGAACAAGAATATCATCACTCGTCAATATTCTAACATGGTCAATATTGAAAGCAGGAATTGAAGCTGGTGAAGATCCTGTAGCCAATATCACTCTTTTGGCTTTAATTATTTTTGTATCTTTTCCTTGTATCGAGATTTCAAATCCAGAAGAAATATCACCTCCTAAAAGTTTTCCATGCCCATAAAATACATCATTCTTCCAAGCCTTTTCCAAGGTAGCAATACCCTCGACCAACTCTTGAACAATCCTATTCTTTCGATCTACTGCCTTTTTAAAATTAAGATTATAATTTTTTATCTCTAGTCCTAAATCATCAAAATCCTGAATTTTTTCAATTATTTGTGCTGATGTATATAATGCTTTAGTAGGAATGCATCCAATATTTAGGCAAGTCCCTCCTAACTTATTTTTCTCAATCAATGCTACTTTAGCACCATATTGAGCTGCTCTTATAGCAGCATGATATCCTCCTGGTCCAGCTCCTATAATCGCAATATCATAAGGAATATCTGACATAAGAACTTCAAAAAAGTGAATTTATTGAATTTAAATATAATTTAGTGTTAAAATTGTAAATAGTTTAATAAGTAATAAATTTTATACAAATAATTTATTAAATTGGAAAGGATTATATATCAGAAATTTTACTGTATAATTATTTTCTTAATGAAGTGTTATTATTGTACATTAAAAATACTTCGCAATTACTCTTAAAAGACTTAGATTATAACCAACTAATTTTAAGAGAAATTGGTATTAAAGCTCTTGAAATGTCAATTAATGCAGTAAAACCTGAAAATTTAATGAAAACGTCAATTAAAATCGAAAAAAACAAACTTTTTATTGAAAACAATGAGTATGATTTACATAAGTTTAAAAAGATCTATATAATTGGTGGTGGTAAGGCAACTGCCGAAATGGCATTATCCCTTGAAAGATGCTTACTAAATTTGAAAGATATTGAATACGAAGGGATTATTAACATACCAAAAGATAAAGAAAAACAGGAATTCTTTAAAAAGAGTAAAATCTCTTTCAATTTTGCTTCTCATCCCATTCCTAATGAAAAAGGGCTTAAAGGAACCAAATCAATGATGAAAATAATCGAAAAATCAGATAAGAATGATCTTATTTTTTGTTTGATTTCTGGAGGTGGTTCTGCTTTACTTCCATTGCCAAAACAAGGTATAAGCCTTCAAGATTTAAGGAATATAAATTCCTTACTTTTATCATCTGGCGCATCCATTCAAGAGATTAATACTATTAGAAAGCATCTATCAGAATTTAAGGGGGGTAATCTAGCAAGAAAGTTATATAATGAAAGTGGTGCCATCCTAATTTCTTTAATTATTTCAGACGTTGTTAACGATAATTTAGGTTCGATTGCTTCTGGCCCTACAGTACCTGATGAGACTACGTTTAAGAATTCTTTTGAAATCTTAATGAAATATAACCTCCTAAAAAAAATTCCAAGCTCTATAAAAGAACATATAGAAAATGGTTTGTTAGAACCAAAATTAGAAAATCCAAAATCCGATGACCCGTGTTTTGCTAATGTTCACAATTATTTAATTGGAAGTGTAAGATCTGCAATCAATGAAATTAAACCCTTCTTAGAGAATAAAGGATTTAAAGTATATTATTTCTCTAATAATATAACTGGTGAAGCTATAAAGTTTGGAAAATCACTCTTTATAATAATCTCACAGTTTATAGAAGATAATTTCAATAAAAATCAGTTAAATAAGATCGCATTAATCGGAACTGGTGAATTAACTGTTACAATTAGAGGAAATGGTATTGGGGGGAGAAATCAAGAGATGTTATTAAGTTATCTAGATAATATAAAAGATAAAAAATTCAATTATAATTTTTTAATCATTAGTGCTAACCTTGACGGCATTGAAGGAAATAGTAAAGCGATGGGGGCTCTAATTGATAATTACATATTGGAACAAACAATTTCAAAAAATTTTAACACAGAGGAATTTTTAGCAAATAATGATTCAAATAGATTTTTCAAGGATTTAGGAACTGAAATTATCTCAGGTCCAACAGGATGTAATGTAAATGATTTAACCTTGATTTTAGTTTCAAAATCATATTAAAAAATAAATTATTTAAAAGAAAAAAAGAAGATGAGCGAAATTGTAATTTGTCCTGCTTGCGGTTTTAGTTTCAGATATTCGAACAATAAAATAAAAGAAAAAAAAGTAGTTTGTCCAATGTGTGGATATGAATTTACAGATCCTAATATTTTACCATTTACTCCTAAAGAATTTGATAACAAATGCTTATAAAATCGAATACAACTATAATTCCTTTACACACAACTATTTTCTCTTATTTTGATAAATTTTTTAAGCCTATATTGATAAATTTCTTTATCGATTAATTATTATTAATTGGTAAATAATTTTTATTTTAATAAAAAAAATGTACTTGGTAAAAGACAATGGCTAAAAAAGATAAGAAAAAAAGAGAAACAAGACCAACAGCGCGAATGGGCTGGGATAAAGCAGAAGCTGAAGAAGAAATTGTAGCCGACGCATTAAAAAGAAAGGATATGGATACAGGTCTGGTCGAATTACTTGACAGAGATACTGCTACACCTGTTATTGAGACTTATGATGATGATACTGGAAAACTTGAGGGAAGTATCATTTTAAAAGATAAGAATAGAGAGGGATTATTGGCTCTAGTGAAAATAATTGAAGAAGTGGATGTAAAACAAGATCATGATGCTGTCGTCGAGTCATTTACCCATACTGGAAAACTTAATATTGAAAATCCAAGTAAAGCAGATAGATTATGGGATATTGATATCTCCCTAAAAAACATTGGAAGCACAAATTTAAAGGCAAAAGACATATCGATAAGAGAATTAGGTACTGAAGAACCAGATAATGTTGACTCAAGAGTTTTTAAAATAACTAAAGATATAAAAAATCTATTACTCGTAAAAGAATTCATTAGTACACTTCCTAATGCTGATGACGTTTTAAATATAAATGATATTGAAAAAGAGTTATTAAAATTAAAGGATACAAAAAGTGAAGTCTCTGATAAACCAAAAGCCCCTCCAAAAGAACCAGAAGTAAATGAGGAAGAAGAGGAGGAACAAGAAGAAGAAGAGGAGAAAGACGACGAAGAACTTGAAACATGGAGTGACGGTGGCACTCTAGCTGAAACTAGTTTAGAATCTTTCGGAATCTCGATAGATAAAGAAAATGTTGTTTATTTTGCAATTGCTCTTAGAAGCATGTTTGATAAACCTGTTTCTAACATTAAAGTTGTAAAGAACATTTCTGATGATTTTACTAATCCTGTTATCCGAGATACAACAGAAGGAAGAGCTGAAATTTCAGGGAATCAAATTATTTGGACGATAGACAAATTGGCTCCTGAATATACAGTAATGTTAAAATTTTCATGTAATATCATGGTTACAGATATTACTAAAAGAAGAACAGGAACTGTAGAAGTCACATATCAAGCAGCTTCTTCATTTGCTGAAGGTTTAGATATAGATAAATTTGATGCATATACAAGAAATAAATTCTATGTCGATACTGTTGAACGGGATGAAGAACCTGGCATTTTTGATTGTAAATTAGTATTTGATAATTCTTCAGAGTTTATAATTCAACTTTTCAACGCGGATGTTTATTCTCCCGAAGATAAAACTAAGAAATTTGTAGATATTGATCCAAAGGATGTACCATTATTACCAAGTGGTGCACAATGGCACTCGACGAAATGGGAATATAAAAGTGAAGATTATCCAACATTTAGAAAGAAATTAGAATTTAGAGTAATGCCTGATTTTCAAACAATTGTAAATGGCTCAGCTTCTCTTTCAGATGTCATATTAGAGATTGGTAGTATTACTGGAGTAATGTCATATAACTTAACCGAAGTTCCAACCTATCGAACTAAAGATGTTATTGCTACACTTAAAATTGTAAATAATGGTTCAGCACCGCTTAATGAAGTTACTGTTGTACAACAATACTTCTCAGATGAATATCAGCCTCCAAAAGCAGGGGAGATTAAATTAGTATGGGATGGAGAAGAAGTTGAAGTGTCAGCTGCAGCTGTGAGCTTCGAGGATAAAGCATTTAAAATCGATCTTGCTGATTTAAAAGACAGTAGTACCGGTATGTTTAAACCAGACTCAACTTTAGAGTTTGATTATCCTATTCATTGTGTAAATCCTGCACGTGAATCCACTTTTGAATCTGAAATGATATATCTTGCTAATACCTTTCCAGTAAGTCAAGAGTTAGAATTCAAACCAGAAGTTCCTGTAATCGAGGCAATGCATATTAGAAGGAAATTCAGAATTGGAAAAGAAGTTATACCTATTGGAGATTTAGGGAATTACAGAATTATCTTAACGCTTGAGAATATTGGAGAATCGAAGCTACATAATCTTGTCTTACTGGATAAAGTTCCAGATTCATTTGAATATGGTACCTATTCTCTGACTCCTGAAATAACTGATGAAGTCGGACAGGATACATTAAAGTGGGATATCGATCTTTTGGAAGTTGGAGATTTATTGGAAATAACATATGAAATAACAGGTACAGGCAAATATAGCCCATCTGATGCCCAACTAGCGCTTTAAAATTTAAAAAGCATTTTTTATTTTTTTTTAATTTACAATAAGAGTTTAATAAAGAATGAAATTTAATTTAATTACTGCGAAAATATTCTATTATAATGAACACTGAAAAACCATTATTGAGAAAACGTTATCAGCTGAATTGGATGTTTGAATGCCCAGATGCGGTGTTAACTTGCTCGATTCTGAAATGTTATGAAAATAATTTTCTAGTTTTTGGGGGACACGATAAAAAGATCTATTTGATGGATGAAGAGATGAATATTGTAGATGATAGATCATTCGATGGATGGTGTCGTTGCAGTTATTCAATTGATCTCGATGGAGATGGCTGTGATGAAGTATTAGTTGGGGCTGGCGATGGCAACTTTATGGTTTTGAAATTAAATAGAGAAAAGAAAAAACTTGCTGGAATGATGCGATATAAATCATGCAAGAGGATAAATTGCTGTATTGCAGGAGATTTCACTCAAGATGGGAATATTGAATTAATTTTTGGTAGTGATGACAAATCCCTTAAAATTTTCGATGATATAAAAGCTAAAGAACCAAAATATGTATTATATTATGATTCATGGATAACAGCTTGCACCCTTGGCTTTATACAATTACCAGATGATGAAGAACCTATTTATGGATTATTAGTTGGCACCAAAAACGGACAAGTTCAATTAATTCAATTTCAGAAAGAAATGCTGGATATTATTTGGCAGAAAAATTTTGGTACTCAGATTAATGATATTAAGGTTGGAGATGTAACAAATGATGGTTTTAATGAAATCGTATTAAGTTCAGATGATTCTACTATTAAAATTCTCAACAGTCAAGGGGAAACAATAAAAGAGGTTGCTACTGATGAGGGTCGCCCTCTCTCATTATTAGTTGAAGATATTGATGGTGATAACTCAAAGGAAATTGTTGCGGGTTGTGCAGATGGTTCATTAAAAGTCTTCCATAATCCTTCATTAGATTCTCATGATTTTGAATTGAAATGGAAAACTAAAGTATCCACATCTATAAAAGATGTATGTTATATTTTAGGGAAAGAACAAAATATAAAGCATATTGTTTTTGGTGGTTATGACCGGAAAATTCACAATATATCTGATTTTGAATGGGGTCAAAAACAAATCCTTGAAATTCCTCAAAAAATGAAAATCCCGGAAACAAAAATTAGCAAAAAAGAGGATTTAATTAAAGAATTAGCGAAAGTTAAAGAAATCCCAACAAATATACGAGAAAACATATTTAATATACTGCAGGAGAAAGGGCATTTAAAAGATTTAATGGAAGAATTACTAAATTTAGGATATTCTGAGGACGATATATTAGAGGATCTAACACTTTTAAAAACTCAGAAATCAGTTATTTATGAAAAGGTGTTATACCCTGTTTGGACTTTACCTAGTGAAGAGATTCAAAAGGAAATACCTGAAGAGGTAAAAGCTGAAGTTATTATTGAGGAAGAACCTAGACCTAAAGTACAACCATTAGTTATTGAAGAATCTGTTAAACCAAAAAAAGAGAAATTGGTTGCAGCTCTTGAGAAGGGAACTAATAAGGTCGTTTCTGAAGAAATAGTTAGCACTGGTGGCTTACTGAGCGATATAATAATTGAATATTTAAAGGAACAAAAATTAGTAGCAACTAAAGCTCAATTTGTTAATGATATCAAAGAAAAAGGTTTTTCTAGTAGTGAGATTGAAAAAGAAATCAATATATTAAAAGATCAAGAGAGAATTCGATATTCTCGAGCAAAACCTAAGGGTTGGAGTCTAGTTGAATAATTAATCTTGAGTCTTTTTTACGAAAAAATCTTGCATTACTTCTTTAAAAGGTTCAAATTGATTTAATTCTGTAAAATTTGCCTGATCGAATTTTAGGATAAACGACTGTAATACGGGTTCTACTTTTTCAAAAAATTTCCTAACAAGTTTGTCAGATTTCTTTTTTGATTTATCAACTAAACCATATAAAATTATTGGTTCTTTTTCATTGTTATCTTCTGATTGAATTTTAGATATTTTAAAGATAAATAGTATATTTCCTGATTCTAAATATTCTAGAGAGCTTTTATTAAATGCTGTATCGACAAATATATTAATAGCAGAAATAAATGCTCCTCTAAGATCCTTATTTATTCCTTTTTCTTTTTGAACAGGTAATTCTTTAAAGATATGATTTACAATGACAAATCCTCGAAATACAAAACCTATCTCATAAAGTTCCTTCAATTTTAACTCAAAAAAAATAATTAATAATTAAATAACTAACAATTTTTGCTAAGAAATTAATAACTATTTTCATATTTAATTTTAGACTTAATACTTGTACTTTTAAAAGAACTAACTAATAGCAAGGATGGGAGATTATCCTTAGTTTTTTCAGATTAATAACTCCTGAAGAAGCAATATTTGATCCAATGGATTCTTTTGACAGATACGCTAAATTTTATGGAAAATATCTAATAAGTAAAGATTTCGTACTTAAAAAAGTAGCTAATCTCTAAATTTTTATTTAATATCATTTTTTATTCAATCAACATTATTAAAAAGTTGAGAATAAAAATGGTAAAAAAAGATTTGGCTTCGAAATTTGAAGAGAGAATTAAAAAACTTGAAGAAACATTACCTAAGTTAGAAGGAGAAAAAAACTGTGCTGCTCTTACACTTACCAACGTCGTAGATGTGCTTGGAATTTCAGAAGTAAATAGCTTTTACTTTAACAATCTTGCAGTTCCTCTAGGGGGTGGATTTGGAGGATTTAAATCAATAAAAGGTTGGAAGGGACCATGCGGTGCCGTAAGTGGAGGTTGTGCAGCAATAGGGATAATATTAGGTGGTCGTGAGAGGCTTAAACTTAAGAACCATTTGAAAGCTTATCAAAAAGCTGCTATATTTACTCATTATTTTGAAAAAGAATTTGGCTCTGTAGCATGTCAAGAATTAAGCGGAACAGATTTTTATGATGTAAGTTCAGTGAATGAGTATCTTAGTAATAAGGTTTGGGAAAAAAAATGCTATAAATATGTAATTTTTGCGTTAGATCAAATAAGAAAACTGATGGTTTTCGAATTGAAAAATAAATGGGCTTAAGTTACTATGAAAAAACTCTGAATACGTATTTCTTAACTTTTTGAAATTAAAAATTTTTATATTAATATTGGTTTATTAAAATTATTCAGAAAAAAAATTAGTGATAAAAAAGGTTAGGGATTAATTATATGAAGGAAGAAGAATCTCGTTTTTGTCCTTATTGTGGAGTTGAGCTAGAACACCCTTATTGGGCACATATCCAAGCAAAACATCCAGATAAATATACCCAAAAGGAAACTTGGATAAAATTGTGGAAGGATTATCGAGGGCTAGGGATGGATGAGCAGACATCTTTAATGGTTATATCTGAACTTTTTAACGCAACCCAAGAAGAAATTAAATCCTTTTTAAAAAATGCAAACGTTTTTTAATTTCTTTTCTAAGATCTATTCTTAAAATCAGTTTCAAATAATTAAAAGAAAGAATTTATATATAAATCCTTAAAATTAAACTTTAAATTAAAATTCCTCTTCTTCCTCGTCTTCTTTTAGGAGTCCTGCTTGTTTTAACATATCTTCAACGCTGTCTCGAGCTTTTATTACTTGTTCATTTTCATTTAAATTGAGTTTTTCAATAACATCATCGCTAAACTCCATAAATTTTTCAATAGCAGTAGAACTAAAATCTTTAATTTTTTCGGCAGTTTCTTCTATAAAATCTTTTCCAGATTCGCCAAAAACGCTACCAACGAAATCTGTAAATTGTTGATTCAATTTTTCTATGAAATTTTCTTTTTCTTCTCCTTCATCACTCATTTTCATATACCTTTTTTTTTTAGTAAAATAATTCTTTTAAATATTAAAATCCATATGCTATATTATATTAACTTTTTTTGCCTCCAATTTTTAAGATTATCTTTATCATAACCAAGTAAATCACAGTAAATTTCTTCATTATGCGCGCCAAATTCAGGTCCTGATGTCTCAACAGAACCTACAGTGTTTGAGAAATTTATCAATCGATTAGGGATTGTTGCTTTTTCAACACCCCATTTAGAGAAATCAAATTGATCACACAACATTCCCCTCTCTTTAAGGTTCGGATGTGAATGTACTTCCTCCATAGTATAGGTTTCCCCACAAGGTATTCTTACAGATTCTAACTGTTCTATAGCTTCTGTTCGACTTAATGGATTACTCCATTCTTCTATTATTTCATCAAGTAATTCTACATGATCGAAACGTTTAACTGGATTATCTAAGCGAGGATCCTTTACTAATTCTGGTTTTCTTAAAACTTTTTCACATAATCTCTTCCATTGATTTTCTGTAAGAGTTGTCATCGCAATTAATCCATCCTTACAGTGATATTGGTTATATACAGGTAGAAATTTAGAACCTATTTCCATTTTAGCAAGTGGCATAAACTCCTTTACTTGAGCCCGGATATTAATTGAAAACATGATATCATGCATAGATATATCAATAAATTGACCAACCCCTGTTCTTTCTCGATAATATAATGCTTGACTTATACCAATGGCACATATATGTCCTGCAGTGTAGTCTGCTATAGGTAATCTAGGAGGACCCTCCTTTATATTTAACGCATCAAGAATTCCTGCTTGTGCTTGTATTATTATATCAAAAGCTGTTTTTTTTGTATATTTCTCTAGCCCCTCATTGCCAAAACCAGAGATTTTTGCGTATATCAACTTCGGGTTAATCTTTTTTAAAGTATCATAGCCTAATCCCCATTTTTCCATTGTCCCCTTTACAAAATTTTCTATTAGAACATCTGATTTTTCAATTAATCGCTTGAAAATTTCTTTTGCTTGTTCCTTTCTTAAATCGAGTGATACAGATTTTTTACCTCGATTTAAAATACAGAATAAAGGAAACATAGTTTCATCATAAAGAATAAATAAACGCATTGCTTCCCCAAAAGGTGGAGGTTGTAGTACTGAATACGAATTGCATTCAAATTTCTACCTTAATAACTTCAGCGCCCTGATCTGCAAAAAATATAGATGCCCATGGACCTGAAATAAATTGTGAGCAATCAAGAATCCGCAAATCTTCAAATATCTTAACCATGAGAATTTAAAATTAAAAATTTTTAAAATACTTTTTTAAATAATTTCCTTTTTTAAAGTTTCTATGATTTGTTTTATATGAGATTTATGAATTGGTAATGCTAATTCTTCTTTTAAGTTTGTAATATTTGTTGGGGATTTGGATTCAAAATTTCTTTTTACTTTTCTAACAAAACTTATGAGCATATTAAAATAATTTATAATAGTAGATCTTGTTTTTAAATTACTTAAAAGATAATTCAATCTTTTTAGTATTTCAGAATCATTAATTTCAATTTCTAGAATATCAAAGATTTCTTTATCTGTTAAATCATAGTTATTTATTAAGATCCTGTAGATAATTTTAGATAATAAAATACGTAATTTTTGAGGAAACTGGAAGATTTTATTTGTTTCTTTATTAATAAGAATATTTGAATTATAATCTAGCCACTCTTCATATTTTTCTTTCCCAAGTAGTTTATGCATCCAAATTTTGAAAAATGCTTCTGTAGGTGTAAATTTCCCTTTATTTTTTAAATA
Source organism: Candidatus Hodarchaeota archaeon (assembly GCA_048887205.1). Classification (GTDB taxonomy): domain Archaea; phylum Asgardarchaeota; class Lokiarchaeia; order Sigyniarchaeales; family SOKP01; genus Loki-b32. The sequence goes on along the minus strand of JBHLKB010000028.1, from coordinate 1,548 downwards.
AATTATTAATCTCTTTATTGATCCAGTCTTTTCTAATAATTCTTTCCACATTAGAGCTTTTTTTAAATTATATGAAGATTGAACATAATTAAATGCTTCTTCATAAGATTTTCCGATTTTTTTTAGGATCTCTTCTCCATGAAATTCCCATTTTTTAGGTTTAACGACCTCAATAAATTTCCTTACACTCTTTTTGGCTTGAATTGAGACTACATATTGCTTAGAGACCTTACCTGTTATTTTGGATAATTTTTTAATGGGTCCAATTATTTTTGAAGTCTTAAGATCAATTATTTCACACATATCCTTGAAATCTTTAACTAAAGGTAAAGAAGCGTTGCTAAAATTGATTATAACTGTTTTAAATTTCCTAACTGCAGAAATTGTACCATCTGTATCTATTAAACCTTTCAAGCTGGCTATAATAAATGACCAAAAACTTTTTATCCATTCAGGTACACTAACTTGATTCTTAAGTTTATCTCCAGCTTTTAATCCTTTGGATAAAAGTGCTTGAACTACCAATTTCCTTGTAATTCTAAGACGAGCTGAAGAACCAGTCATTTTCTTATTTTCACTGTATTGAGGAGATATTTTAAATAGTTTTATAATCAGATTTTTAACATATTGAATATATTCTTTCTCTCTCAAGCTGAAAGAGATAGAAAGACTGTAATGTCCATTTTTTATATATATATTCCCATCACCTAACATTATTGAAATAAATTCAGCAAGATCCTCACTTTCCTCAAGGATTAAACATTTGATCGCTTGTACCTTTCGAGTAAGATATCTTGTGAAACGCTCTCTTTCAGCTTTAATTCGGTGTTGGAACCACCTGATATTTTTTTCATAAAAATTTTCAAAAGCTTTCAAGTTTTCAAAAATTATTTCTTGAAATGGATTCATATCTTTTAATTTTGTTATTAGATTCTTAACCTGAGCAACTTCATTTTCAGAAAGATTTTCTTTTCGTAATAAAGCAATCAATTTTCTATTTAATTCCCTTAACTTCTTGCATTTTCTAATTTTTTCAATAAGTTCTTTCTTAATCTTTTCGGGAATTTCTTTTTCATCTGCTTCAATTATCCACTTTTCAAGTAGGATTTCCCAATCATCTTTGGATTCTTTTTTAGTTGTAATTTCTTTCTTACTTAAGATCTGTTTTTGGTTTTTAAGCCATTCTAGAAAATCTTTTGTTTTCTTTCCGCAAATCATAGATTCGGTTTATAAACAGAAAAAAACCCCCCACGATTTTAATAAGCAAAATAATATCTTACGTAAACATTATTGCGAGGATTTCAAGAATGAGTTTACCTCTCTCAGTATTCTTTTGAAATCAACTCCATAGGTATGAATTAGATATCGAAGTTCTATACTATATGTATATACTATAGGTATTTAAACTACGAAAGTTTGCCAGATTAGAAATTTGTACATTTCATGAAAGGTAAATTCAGAGTCTGATTTTAATGAAAATTCCTTTGAAAAATTAATCAATTGAATATTTTAATTACATTATTTCTTTGGCAAAAAAACTAATAGGAT
>JBHLKB010000027.1:0-13886 GCA_048887205.1 Candidatus Hodarchaeota archaeon | reverse complement strand
AATTTAAATTTGTATTATAATATGCAGGATTCAAATTAGTAATATCAATAATGTGATTAAAAGATAAGTAATTGTAACTACAATTAATGTAATTGAAATTGGCCAATCTTTTACCTGCCCGTAAAAACCTGCTGCGTTTATATTTGAATAGATTGCCATTCCAATACTAATAAAAAATATTGTGATTCCCCAAAATTGATTCATTATCAATCCAATGCCTCCAACTATAATTATAATTGACGTTAGAAATTCAGAAAATTAATGAAAAAATATTTGTGTTGGTTTGGTATTAAGTTCTGCTACTTCTCTCTTTATTGATAAAAAAAACCACATACATAACATTATAATACCTATTGTAATTGTATAAAATGAAGCAATTATTTCTATAACTATTATATTCATATTCCAAGATTTAATTGAAAGAGGTTATGCCTAAATTTTAAAGATATTTATGAATTAATGAATATAACTAAATAGACTGAACATGTTGATAAGTAATATGAAAGTTGATAACAATCTATATGAAACTATTAAAAATTGTGGTGTAAACTTAATTTTATCATTACCATGTATTTTATTAAAAGGTCTTTTGAAACTTATTTATGAAAAAAATGAGATCGAACACATTCCTCTAACCCGTGAAGAAGAAGGAGTAGGAATTGCTGCGGGAGCTTATTTAGCTGGACGAACCCCTGCAATATTGATGCAAAATTCGGGATTAGGTAATTCAATAAATGCTATAAAATCTTTATTAGAAATTTACAAAATACCTGTAATATTTATCATGAGTCATAGAGGTGCTGAAGGAGAAAATATCAGTGCACAAATTCCTATGGGTCAACTTACTCCAGATCTATTAGATTTGCTAAATATTAGAAAATTCGTTGTTGATTCAATTAATAATATTAAAGAAATAAAAAATGCCATCAACATTAGTAAAAAATCAAAAAAGTCAGTAGGAATCCTTTTAAAAAGAAGTTTATGGAGCGAAAATACATGAAAAGATATGATGCAATAAAAAAAATTGTAGAATTTTTAAATAATGAATTAGTAGTTTGTAACCTTGGTGCACCTTCAAGAGAGTTGTATAATATTAAAGATAGATTTCAAAATTTTTATATGCTTGGATCTATGGGTCTAGCTTCATCTATTGCTTTTGGCTTAGCAGTATCAAAACCTGATAAAAAAGTAGTTAGTATTGATGGAGATGGCTCCTTATTGATGAATCTCGGTACTCTATGTACAATTGCAAATAATCAACCAAAAAATCTAACTCTAATCATTATTGATAATTCTTCATATGGATCGACAGGAGATCAAAAAACATACACGAGTGGTAAAACTAAATTAGAAATCATAGCAAGAGGTGCAGGGTTCGAATCAATTAAAATGATTGAAAAAGAAGAAGATATATTTCAAAATTTGAAAAATCTTGGTGTTGGATGTCATTTTATACTTATTAAAGTTGAACCGGGAAATGCTCAGGTGGAAGATATTTCATTACACCCTGAAGAAATAACGAAGCGATTTAGAAAGATGATATCTGAATAATTATTAAATCAATTTCAATAAGATTTGCTTAAATACTTTTCAATAAAATGATTAAGCATAATTTTAATTAAGTACCCAATTATTATTTTTTTAGATATAATTATCATTTTAAGAAGAGTTAAAATGTCAGAGGATTTCAAAAATACCAATGATAATGAAGATTCAGATAAACAAAGCTTAGAATCTAATACACAGGATGAAGAAATTAAAGATGAAATAGAATTAGAAAAAATAGATAAGCCAGTTGTTATTAGAGCAGATGCTTATAAGACTATAATCTTATATGCTAGCAGGTATGCAAATAAATCAATTCCTCCGGAAGAATGGAAAGAAATTTATGGTATTTTAGTGGGAACCTCTGATGAAGAATTAGTTTATGTGGAACGTGCTGAAGCCTTAACATTTGGTCATGCAACCAATGTTCAATTAGATGAAAGGCATTATGGTTTTATCGAAGAAATTCAGGAAAGACTTGATAGGGAGGGAAGAGGATATTACATGGTTGGATGGTTTCACAGCCATCCAGGATTAAACTTATTCTTTTCTTACATAGATTTAATTAACCAACTAGGTTTTCAGCAGAATAACAATGATTTTTGTGGCTTAGTATTTGATCATACACTTTTGGGAAAAAAGAAGGAAGAAATTATGAAAGGCGAAGATGGCTCTGAATATTCTATGACAAAATATGATACAGGATTTGAAATCTATAGAATTACTGATGTAAATATGAATATTAATGATCCAGAATACGACAATAATTATCATAAAGTGGATTATGTTGTTGATGGATTAAACAAATACTTTTTCGCAAATGTGTTATCTGAGTTATCTGCTTTGGTTACTGAAGGAAAACCATTACAATCTGCTTATGGAGAGGATTTTTTCCCAAAAGAAAATGCTCAAGGAAGTTCATTGAAATCTGACTCTAAAGAATTGGAAGTTAAATCACATGATTCATCTGAATCCACTAACATTTCGAGTAAAAATTTCTTAACTGAAATTCCTATGACTGAGGATATTTCATTTGGTGTAGATGACTTTTTTTATGGTGAGATAGATGCAAAGAGAAAACAGAAAGAGGCGAAAGTAAAAGAAGATGCAGAACAATTAATCTTTGAGGGAAATTATGCCTTTGAAAACAAAGATTCCTTCACAGGAATTGAAAAATTTAGAAAAGGGATTAAAAAATATGAAGAAATTAAAGATTTTGAGAGAGTTTTGGATTTGCTACGAATTGTATCGCAAAAATGTATTGCAAATGATCATCTGATTTTTGCAGGAGAATTTGCTGATAAATTACATAAACTTGCTAAAAAGCAAAAAAATGGTTTTTATTTAGGAGTTGCATATTATATAAAAGGTTATTTACTCCTGAAAAAAGGGGACAATGAAGTTTTAGAAGAAGCTTTGAATAAAATTCAAGAAGCAGCAATAAATTTCGAACATGAAGGTGATTTTGCTGGAGCTGGAATGTGTTTTAATAAAATTGGGACTATTTATCAATCTAGGTTGCATAAATTAGAAAATGCTTGCCTTTTTTATCGTGCAGCAATAGAAAATTATAACAATGCAATCTTAAAAATCCATCCTTTAAGAACTTCATTTTGGAACAAACCTGAATTATTGATACAAAAAGTTGTAGAATTAAGGGATATTATAGAGGAATTAATCCCTAATATTGATAATCCTGAAATTAAAAAAAAAATTGTTGAAGATCTTAAAAATCTTCGCTATAATTTTTAATTATATTTCTGGATTTTTAAAAAATTTTGTTTTATTAAACTGCAATTGATAAAAATTTTATTTTAGGATACACTATTTTACATACTTCTTTTGGTGATCACAACGCCTCGTCGCAAACAGAAAATAAAATACTCAAGAAAAATTGTATGTAAACACCTAGAACCAAAAGGTGATATAAGTAATAGCCTTCAATCTTTATGTTATTGCCTCGCTAGAGATTTAATTTTGGGCACCCGTGCTTATGTCTGTCAAGTTTGTAATATATATGATCCTGTTAAAAACAATCGTCGATTCTCAGAAATATTTGATGAGAGTAAAAAGATTGCTGAAAAAAAAATTAAAGAAAAACAAATAAAACTAGAAGAGTTTGAAATAGCAGAAATAAAAGCTGATGAAGAAATTGATTTATCTATCGATGAATTTGAAGAAGAGGATGAGGAAATACCATTAAAATTTGAAAAGAGGAAAGCAGGGAAAGCTGATCTTGAAGATTCAGAATTTGCTGACATAACAAATGAATGTCCATTCTGTGGTGAATTTTTTGAAAATCTAGCATCACACATTCAGAGTTGTGAATTTGCCCCTGATGATGTGAGTATAGAAGATATCATACCAAAAAAGAAGAAAAAGAAGAAAAAACCTTCTTCTACTGGTCCTACAGGAATTAGAGCTGAAAAGGAAGAAAAGGAGAAACAAACATGTCCTTATTGTAATAAAGAGTTTGTTCGGCTTGGACGGCACTTGAATTCATGTCCAAAGAAACCACCTGAGGCTGAGGATGTAAATAATGAAGATTGAATTTGATTTAAAATAATAGATTTTCACTAATTATCATTATTTTTTTTAAAAATGATACAATGCCGCAGCGAGAAGAAATTTATTACTGTCAACCTGTATTCAGACCACCCTCTGAGGCGTATTCATTATTAATTCAAGTTACTGAGGGGTGTACTTATAAATGCGATTTTTGCGTGTCTAATCTAGGAAAAAAATTCTTAATAAGAAGTATAGATGATATAAAAAAAGATCTATATACAGCAAAACAAATCTACGGATCTAAAGTAAGAAAGATCTTCTTCTTGGACGGAAATGCAATGGTTACTCCAACACAAAAACTTCTTGAAATTACTAAATATGCTAAAATGACTTTTCCAAATTTAGAAAGATGTGGTGTTTATGCTCATGCAAAGGATATCATAAAAAAATCAAATGCTCAATTAAAAGAATTATCAGAAGCGGGATTAAAAATTGTTTATGTTGGTTTTGAATCTGGTTATGATCAGTTACTTAAAAATGTTAATAAGCATGCTAATAAGGAGATATACATTAAAGCATCAAATAAATTGATGAAAGCCGGGATAACTTTATCAGCAACTTTGATAAATGGTCTTGGTGGTGCAAATAATCCCGAAATTTCAAAAAGGCATGCTATTGAATCAGCAGATTTAGTTAATAAAATTTGTCCTGAGGATGATAGGTTTTGGTATATTGCTTTTCTCACCCTAATGATACCCTCAGGGACTGAAATCTTTAAGAAAAGAATAAAAGGAGAATTTCAGGAGATGAATTCAATAGAAATCCTTAAAGAATTAAAAACTTTCATAAACAATATCAACTTTCAAAACAAGAAAGCAAATTGTATATTCCGAAGTAATCATGCCTCTAATTATTTGCCTATAAAAGGTGTTTTGGAGCGAGAAAAAGAGAAGATCTTGGGTACTATTAATTATGGAATAACTCATACTAATATATTACGCCCAGATTTTTATAGGGGCTTATGACTTCCTATTAATAAAGAAAGTTAAATTTTAAAATCGAGACTTTTTAAATATTATTTCTTGAGTTGTAGATATATATTCTCGTATTGGACTTTTAGGTTGTTCTTTTAGAAGGTAAATAAAACTTTCTAACTGGTCTTGATTGATTGCCATTTTTTCAGAAAGAAAAGAAAGTGTAAGTTTATCATATTCCTTTGAAAACTCAAATAATCTATTACTAATTAAATTTCGGTAGGTTGATGAGATAAGCATTTTTAAATTTGGAAAATTTTCAGACTTTATTTCTCTTACAAACTCGAAAATTTTATCACAAGCACCGTGGTAGCTTAAGATTTTATAACAACTTAAAATCTCATACATTTTCTTTATGAATTTAAAATAATTGGTAATTTTAACACTAATATCTCGAAGATTATATTTTTCAATATTGTGGTCAACATCATTTTTTAACATGGCTAATAATTTTGAAAAATTCTCAAGATTAGATTCATTGAGTTTTTCCTTTAAAAGATTATTAAACCGACGTTCATAAATCATTCTATGATTCAGTAGTTCATTACGCACTTTTTTATTTAAATCATAAAATTCAACAAGCTCTTTTTCAATATTAAAAATCTCTTGATGTTCTTCAATTAAAACTAGTGCTGATCTTACTTTTTCTAAAGCCGAATTATAATTCCCATTCTTTACTTTCTTTAGAATGTAGGATTTATAGTAATTTAATTCCTCAATAAGGTCTCTTTTATTTTTAAAATTTTCGATATTCTTATTAATGCCCATATCCTTTCTTCTAAGGTATCGGTGATGTATATTCTTATACGTATATCTAAATAGAATAGATACAAAATTTAAATTTAAGATTATTCATTTAATAAAAGATTCTATTCAATTTTGAAGAAAAAAAGAATCATAGAGAACTTAAATTTAACTATAGTTTTACCTAGTAAGAATATCGGGGATAAATTTTTGATTTCTTACATAATTCAAAGAAAAGAGTTTGTTAATGATGAATTTGAAACAAAAAAAGTTCAGTTTAATGAGAAACTTTGAAGCTAGTTGTTGAATTACTTCTAAAAATTAAAAAGGTCTTTTATAATAAAAAAATATTAATTACGCGCTCCACATAAAGGACAGACTTCTGCATCTCCTATAGGATTTCCGCAATCTTTACAACGTCTTACACTATCAACTATGTCTCCTTCTTCTTTAGCAATTTTATCCCCAAAATCATCAATTTTTTCAATACCTTTTGAAAAGATAGAACCCGGACGATCCCCTGGCCAGATTATATTTATGAAGATACCCGCCACTACTAAAATTACACATATAGTAATGAATAACGTTAAATCATTACTAAGAGTTTGATGCAAAAAATCAATAGTAGCAGTAATCCACCCTACCATAAATTCTCCTATTGGAACAACGATCGGCTTTAGAAAGAGAAGTATTGCACCAATTATCTCAGCTAGAACCTCTAAAAATGCTATTGTTTGAAAGATAATTTTTTTACACCTCTATGCTTTCATTCGATTTTCTCGAATTTTTTCTCTATTAATTGAGAAATCTATTACATCGTATATTCTTAAAATAATTGTGAGAAAATATATGCCCATATACACTAGAATCATCTGTTCGAGATTCAATGAAAAAAATCCAAAATTCATCACAAATTTAATTTCAGTTGCTCCAGAGAACTTATAGCTCCATAGATATAAGCAATTTACAAGGACTTGAATCAGGGCAAATATTCCTTTACGGATTGATTGTTTTGGAGATGAATATTTAAAGAATGCACAACCACTAATAATCAATCCAAATGCAATTAACCAGAAAATAACATTTTCGTAATCTTGTTGTTCAAATTCTAAAGGGAAACCTGCCACAACCATATTTCGGATCGATGAAAAAGTAATCAATGGGATACCAATCGAAAAAAACGCATAAATAGCAGTATAGATAAAACCTTTTAGCATATTTTTAACAGCCCCCATTTATTACACCTCCTATGGAAATCCTCCTACTGGTAAATCATATATTCCTATTGTAAGTGAATGAAGCCCTATTGAATAATCTAAACTAATTGTTAAATTGGCATAAAACAATATTGCAGGAGGACCTCTAAACCAATTTACCTCTAAAGTAAAGTTTGGAAAATTTCCCATCATAAACGTAGTACCTATAAACGCAAAATTTCCAGTTGTCCCCTTTGGGATCGTACCAAAATTAGTTGAATTTGAAAAAATTTGAACTTCTTTTGTTTCATTCAATCCTGGAGCGGGATAATTTATATGGCTGTAATTCATAGCGATATCTACTTTAAGCTCAAGATTTTCTAAATCAAAATAGCCAACATTGGTAAGATTAAAAGGTAAGGTGAAATTAACGTTATCAATTTCAAGTGTAACATTATTTATTTCCAGATTAAATTCCACTTCACTTGGATTTACTCCAATATTACCTGGATTTGTAAGGATCATAATAGCTGACAATCCACCAAGTAAAGATACAATTGTGAGGGATAATATAAGTAAAGAAACAAAAATTTTGAATAATAACCTGAAAACTCGAGAGGGTCTCATAATAATCGAGATTATTTAAGTTATCTAGTTATTAACTTTTGTATTTTATAGACAAATTAATTTAACTTTTATTAGACTTATTATACATATAAATTTTATATTTATATTTGTTAACAATTTAGGTTCTTATAAACTAGATAATTCGAATCTAAATTTTCGTGTTTTTGACAAATATATAAAAGAAGTTTGTTTAAACTCTATTTTTCTTGATATTTTTTCTAATAAGCTTCTCCAAAACACTCGATTTTTAAAATATAAATCTAGTGTTAATATCTATAAGTGAATTTAAATGTATTAATTAAATAATTAGAATATAAGGAAAATAATTATTAATTTCTCAAAAAAAATCTAAAAAAAATGAAGTAATTATGATAAATTTAGAAGATACACATGCACACTCGATCGATTTTGAAGAAGTTATAAGAAGATTGGAAAGCTCAAAAGAAAATGGTTTATCAGAAAAAGAATCGCAAAAAAGACTTGAAGAGTATGGAAGAAATGAATTAATTAAAGAAAAAGGAAAAACTGCCTTGCAAATCTTTATAGGACAATTTAAAGATTTTCTAATTTACCTTCTCTTTTTTGCAATTTTTATCTCTATAATAATTGGTTATTTTGAATCAATCGGTAGTGACGAGTGGCCATCTGAATATACTGATGCTATAGTAATAGCAGCAATCTTAATTGTTAATGCAATATTAGGATTTTACCAAGAGTATCAAGCGGAGAAATCTCTTGAGAGTTTAAAGAAATTAGCGCCTCATTTTGCTAAAGTTCGAAGAGATGGGAGAGTTATTGAAATTGGAGTAGAAGAAGTTGTACCAGGGGATATTGTTCTAATTGAAGAAGGTGATAAATTCCCTGCAGATATTAGGATTTTTAAGGAATTTTCGCTTTATGTTGATGAGGCAATTTTGACTGGCGAATCAAAACCCGTTAAAAAACAATTAAAGCCTGTTGATAAAAAGATGATTTTAGCTGATAGAACCAACCTTGGCTATATGAATACAATTATTACTCGTGGAAATGGAGAAGGAATAGTTATAGGAACAGGAATGAATACTGAAATAGGGAAAATAGCTGAAAGTTTGCAAGAAGAAGTAATTGAACTTAGTCCATTTCAGAAAGAGGTAAATAGATTTGGAAAACTTCTAGGAATCATAATAATATTAATATGTACAGGTGTTTTTATAACAGAATTAATAATTTTATTAGTTACAGGATTTAATGTTAATGAACTTATTGAAGCATTTGAGATATCAATTAGCTTAGCTGTATCAGCTGTCCCTGAAGGATTAATCGTTGTAATTACCGTTGTTATGTCTATAGGAATGCGTAAAATGGCAGATCGTAACGCACTAGTGCGGAAGCTCACTGCTGTTGAGACATTGGGAAGAGTAAACGTAATATGTTCAGATAAAACTGGTACTTTAACTAAGAATGAAATGACTGTTGTAAAAGTATTTATAGGTGGTTTGGAATATATTGTGGAAGGGGTAGGGTATGCTATCGAGGGTAAAATTATTGGTGAAAAAGGCAAGCAAGTTCATATTACTGATAATTTAAGAAAATACCTAGAAGTATGTATGTTCTGTAATAATTCAAATGTTTCCCTGAAAAATGATGGAACAAATGATACGGATGTTGTAGGAGACCCAACCGAAATTTCAATGAAAGTTTTAGCTATGAAAATGGAGTTAGAAACTAAAGCAGAGAAAATTGATGAAATACCTTTTAGTTCCGACAGGAAGATGATGTCAGTAGTAGTAAGAATCGATAACAAATTATATTCGTTAATAAAGGGTGCTCCAGATGTTCTGCTAAAAAATGCTAGTCATGGTGTTTATAATGAAGTTGTAAAACCGATTAACGAAGTAAAAGACATGATTCTTGAAAAAAATGAGGAATTTGCTAAAAATGCATTAAGAGTATTAGGTGTTGCTTATAAAGAATTAAAAGAAGGATACAGAGAAGAAGAAATAGAGCAAAACTACATTTATCTTGGTTTAGCTGGAATAATTGATCCGGCTAGGGATGAAGTAAAGGATGCAATCGAAGAGGCGAGGATGGCTGGAATTAGAACTATCATGATTACTGGAGACCACAAAATTACAGCAATTGCTATCGCTCATGAAATTGGATTAACACAATCAAGTGAAGCGATAACTGGTGTTGAATTAGAAGAAATGAGTGATGATGAGCTCCGTGAGAGGGTTAAAACTGTTGATATTTTTGCGAGAGTTACATCTGAACACAAGTTAAGAATCTTAAGGAGATTAAAGGAATTAGATTTAGTAGTTTCAATGACAGGAGATGGAGTGAACGATGCCCCGGCAGTTAAAGGAGCTCATGTGGGGGTTGCTATGGGTTTGAAAGGAACTGAAGTCACACAAGAAGCTTCAGAAATGATTTTAATAGATGATAATTATGCTACTATTGTCAATGCGATTGAAGAAGGGAGAGGAATCTTCGAAACAACTAAAGGTTTCTTTCGATACATGCTAAGTACAAATTTTGACGAGATTTTCTTAATTCTTACTGCCTATATTGTCATGAAGTTGTTTCCTTTTATTTTTTTCGCTCTTCCAGTTGTGCCAATACAAATTCTTTGGCTTAATATCGCAACAGATGGCATTCCAGCTATGGTATTAGGCTTTACACCCACAGATCCGGATGTAATGAAAGAAGAGCCACGAAAGGGATTTACATTACTTCCAGAAATTAAAGGTCCCGTGCTCCTTCTTGGAATTTATACTTCTATTACAGATATCACACTCTATATACTTTTATGGACCGTTTTACTTCCCGCTTGGACGTCTGCTGGATTTGATCCTAATTTAACAGCACTTAATACTGAATATGCCGCATCATTAGCTCAAACTATATTGTTTACTAATTTAGTAATATGCGAATTACTGTTTGTTTATACATGTACTTCTAATATAAAGCCATTCTACTTGTTTCCAAATAAACACTTATTTTGGGCTACTGGAGTTTCATTACTATTGCAATTATTAATAATTTTTACTCCTATGGGATTAGCGTTTCGTGTTGTCCCTTTATTTCATTGGCAATATTGGATAACTCTTTTCATTGCCGCTTTTAGCGTCTCAGTTGTTGATGAGGTTCGTAAATGGCGAATTCGAAAGAAGAAAGGAATAAAAATTTTTAGAAAATCTAAGTAAAATTATATTTTATCTAGTTTACTTACTCTAAATTTTATATTAAAACTATTTTTTGCAAGTTGAAATAGATGTTTATTTCTTTTTAATTAATTTTAAATCTTTGTTATAATTTTACTTAATAATTAGTTATGATTCTTAACGAGCTTAATGGAAATGAACATCGCTGAAGTTTTAAAAAATAAAATTGAAGCAAATAAGACTGTTTTAACTGAATTTGAATCTAAAAAATTAATACAAGATATTGGAATCCCAGTTCCAGTACAAAAATTAACTTTTTCTAAAGAAGAAACTATATCTGCAGCAGAGGAGATAGGATTTCCTATTGTATTGAAACTTATGGCAGAAGATGTGGTTCATAAATCTGACACTGGTGCTGTAAAATTGAATTTGAAAACAAAAGAAGAAGTAGATAAAGCATATGATGACTTAATGAAAATCCCTACTCAGAAAGAAAAAATGATTTCTGTACAAAAAATGGCAGATGAACCAATAACAGAACTTATTATTGGTATGACCACAGACCCTCAATTTGGTCCTGCTTTAATGTTTGGAATAGGTGGTATTTTGGTTGAGCTTTTAGAAGATGTTAGCTTTAGAATAGCGCCAATAACAGAATATGATGCTAACGAAATGATACATGAAATCAAAGGATTTCCAATATTGGATGGTTATCGCGGAAAACCTAAAGCAGATATTAAAGCAATAGTGGATACACTACTAAAAATATCTGATCTTGTTGTTAAACACGAACAAATTAATGAAATTGACCTTAATCCAGTATTTATTTATGAAAAAGGTTTAGTCTGTGTAGATGCTAGGATAATCCTTAAGAAAGAATAAGATTTTTATTTTGAATTAATTGTATTTTGCTTTAAAATTGTCATTTAAAATCTAGTTTTCGTAAATATTATTCTATCAAAAATATCTAGGGTTTAGAAATTTAAAATTATTTCAAATAAGAGCTAAGTACAGAATTTTATATTTTTTTGTGATTAATTGATACACATTCTAAGAATTCAAATAAATATATATTATGAGATTTTTATAGATTTTATAATTATAGTTTTAATTTAAAAAAAATATATAAGCTTGATCATACAACCTTATAATTAATATTACGAGTTCTAATATTTATTTAAAATAAAATTGATTATTTGATTTCTATGTTTAATTCTACAACAAAAAAAAGAATACAAGCATTAGGTATAATGTTCTTAATTTTTGGAACGTTTACATCTTTCTTTAACATAATGCAAACAAAATTTACCTCTAATGATACTTACTTTAACAATGAAGTAGATGAAAAATATGATAATGACTTCAATCACCCTAAAGTAGCTGATTACTCATCTAATTATAGTAATTCGGGTCGAGATTTGGATGTATCTTTGCATCAATCTCTAATAAAAGAGGGAACACCCTTATTTGAAATCATAAATGCTTCTGATAGTAATAACAATACTTTTTATATAGATTGTCCTAATGAAACGACATTTAATTCAACAGAATCTACAATATATGTAGATAATATCTATGCGCCTAATAAATCCATTACATTTGAAGATGACCTTCATAGTTCAAAGAGTTTATTCAATGAGAAATATGCCGCATCTTTTACCGTTGAAGGAAGTGGATACTTAGAGAATATATCTGTTTTTATCCAAAATGGATTTGATCTATTTAATGGAACTCTTGAACTTCAGATATATAAATCCAAATGGGCAAATAATATGCATGAACCAGATGGTTTATATAGTTCAATATATACTAATTATAATTTTTATAACTTCTCTGCTGATTGGTATACTTTTGAAAATGTAGATGTCTGGTTAGATGTTTCGGCTACACAAAATAATACTTTTTTTGTAACCTTATTTGACGATGATGATGGAACTTTATGGTGGTATGAGATTGATCCTCCACATTTAGCATCAGATGGAATTAATGATATTGATTGTTGGAGAGAAGGAGCTCTACCAGGTGATTGGGATTTAGCTTTAGATGGTACAGATACAATAGATTTTAATTTAAGATGTGATTTTGTGCCAAAAAGTAATATTCCCTTTCCTGCTGATATCGGTCTAAAAATAAATAATACAGCTGTAAGTAATAACACTAAAGGTTCAGGAAATGCTATCATAACTAAAGGATATTCAACACTTCCAACTCAATTAGATTATGAACTAACAGCTGAGTGGTGGGATGTATCATGTAACATAACTAAAATTCAAGTTAATTTTACTAAAACCGATTTAAAAGCAAGATCTATCTTTGAAGTATTAGGAAGTGGACAAGTAATAACATGGAACGTCTCTATTGGTAATTTAAATTATTTTGACTCTGATTTCGGAAATTATTGGATAAATTTTACTGTTCCAGTAAAATGGAGTAATTTCCAAGCATTCAATGATACTATTGAATTAACTGATAATACAAGCCTAGGTCCCGTTGAAAATGGATATAGACAATACCAAATTTATAACACAAGTAATGGTCCTAATTGGTATATTACAGCAGAATCTCAAAATTTACTCCATAATATTCATACTTACGTCAATACATTCGAATTATCAACAGTAGATTTTACTGATGTTCTTAGCTTTCTTGCTAATTTCTCAGAAACTATTACCGATGGCGCAATTAATTTAAGTGTTTATAGCCCTGATCCAGGTTATTATCTGAGACATAATTATTTTAACGATTCACTAGATCCTGATATAGAGATTTCATTGGGAAGTTGGACAATATCAGAGAATGCTACTGAATATGGACAATATAAAATTCAAGTTACGTGGCATAACGACACCGCAGGAGGATTTTTAGAGAAGAATTTGACGATTATGGCAGTTACAGATTTAGTATTAATTTCTCCTCCACTTAACCAAAATCGTTTTCTAGATGATATTTTTAATATAACAGTCTTTTATAATGACACCGGTAAGAATTTAGGAGACCAAGGGATTGCTGGAGCAGAAATTGCCGTAAACGATACCTATATAGCTTGGGTTGACGAGGGAAATGGTGATTATAAAATTGAGGTGAACTCT
>JBHLKB010000026.1:0-14177 GCA_048887205.1 Candidatus Hodarchaeota archaeon | reverse complement strand
AAGGTTTTGAATCTATAGGAATGCAAGCTCCTACATAGGTAAAGATATTAAAAGTAATTCAAATTTCATTTTTTTTTATTCTTAGTTTTTTATTATCATTTGTAAAGATATAAATAGATTAAAAACACCTGTGAATCGTTCTTCTTCTTTTAGGAAATCCATAGAAGAATTATAATCATTACTATATTAAAAGGTTTAATTATTTCATCTTTTTTCTAAGATTCTATGATTCTAGACAATGATTTTATAGGAAATAAAGCGAAATACATACAATCGTACAACTCGGCTTTATAATCAGAATATAAGTTAAAGACCTATATTAATAGAAAATTTTTTAAAATAATGAAGGCTATATCGATTTAGAACAAAATCTGGGTGTATAAATTTTAAAAATAACAATTTATAAGTCCATGGGAAGAGGTTTAACAACACCTATCGTAATCGATTGTCCAGGAGAAGGATCTGAAGAGAGTCCAATTATAATCAAACCCTCAAGTATAATTCCAAAGGATTTCATTGTTCGTGGATATAAATATCATATAGTGCTTAGAGGATTTGATTCACGGTACATTCTTGTAGAAAGATGCCAAAATCTCTTAATAGAAGATACTGAATTGAATCGCCTTAGAATGGAGCGTTGCTCTAACGTCGCAATAAAGAATTTCACATGTTTATCAAGACTGACGTTATATCGGTGCAAGAATGTTCTCATTGAAAAATCTTTTATTGCACGATTAAGATTATTCAAATCTTCGCGTAATAGAATCGTTGATAACTTTATAATCCGTATGAAAGAAGTTGATTCAAAAAACAATCAACTCGAGCTTAATGATATAAAGAAAGTTCAAATAAGTAAATCCTTCAATTATTTGCTCAGTGAACATAGTATGTGTTGTGCAGGAATATTCACCGGATACATATTTTCTACATTTATATTTTTCATAATTTTGATTATAGTTGAAGATTTTGAATTACGGATAATATTAGGCTCTATACCTTTATCAATGTTAGGCGTGGCGCTAGTCGCATGTGTGGTTGTATTAGTATATATGAGTATACTTAGACCTATTTTAAATAGAAGGAATAAAAGATTGATTGAAGAAGAAAGGAATAAACTTGGAATAGGATACCTCCCGTTTAAGAAAGAGAGAAGAGAAAAAGGACGTCAAATTGACCAGGATAAAGATCTTAGTAAAGAATTAAGAGAAAAATCACGTAAAGTTGGACTAGCATACAAGGGTGTTTTTGAAATTGATGATGAAATTATGAGAGAATTTAATTTTCAAGGTGAGGGTACTGAAAGCAATCCATATATCATTGATTCAACAGAAAATCTCCCACAAGAAATTATAATTGGCAAATCAGAGTATTTTATTAAAATTATAAATTGTAATTTAACATCCCATTTTCTTGGTCTATTTGAATTACAAAATGTTTTAGTAGAACACTGTGAACTTAATTATTGTGAAGTGGGTTATGGTTGCAATATCCGCTTTTTAAAATGTGATTTTAATGATGGGTTAAGAATAGGTAGAAGTAAGCATATACAAGTTGAAAATTGTATTATTTCAAAAGTAGTTTTAGATGAATGCTATAGTAATTCCCTAGTAAAATGTGAAATTGAAGAATTAGAGATAAAAGTAAGTAGGGGGAATACATTTCAAAATTGTAAATTCCCAAAAGATGTATTAGCTGAGGAAAAATTAAATCCTCCTAAAAAAATCAGTTATATGTCTAAAGTTTATATGTTTATAGCAATTACACTAATCGCTTCAATCATAATATCAGGCTTTGTCTCTGGTTTTTTCATTTCCTTTATGATTTTTGGCATAATAGGCATTGTTATATTTGTGATCATGTTTGGAATGGATATCTATTTTAAAAGAAGTTTAAAAAGGGAAAAATTTGACAGTAAGACTATTTATTCATATCCCCCAAATAAAGTGATATAATTATAATAAGACAAAAAAATAATACAACATAAATTTCAACCTCTCCTCCTTACATACTGTATTTAGATGAAAGTTATTATATGGTTGGAAATTTGAAAGTACTTTTAGAAATATTGGAGAACCTCTTTAAGACAAGAAATGGGTTAATTAATGAAAAGATATCACAAATATATTTAGTATTTGACCTTTCTATTAAAAAGAAAATACTTTATATTTTTTTTTTTTTAGCAGAAGTTCTATGTTTAAGTCATAGGTGGAAGGAATGTCGGAAATAGAGTTTAAAAAAAGAATTTCTAAAATTTTCTTAACGTCAATAAAGCAAAATGTAGATTTTGATTTTTTTATTGAACGTATAATAGAATGGATTGCAGAACAAAAGACAGATCTTGATTGGTATAACTGGCTTGTTGATGAACAACAAAGTCTTTTTTTAAAAATAATCCATATTTATAGCATCACAATATTTGAGACATTCAATCAAGACTTTTTCAAGGCGATTGATAAAGTTAAAACCTTACCTAATAAAAATGTTACAACAACTCCCAAGAAAATTTTAAAATTCTTTCAAAATAACTTCCAAATTAACCTTGAGAGAGAATTTAATCTATGGGATGTTTTAAAAGAAAGTATTTGTAGAAGAAACGTAATAATTCATAAGATGGGAAGAATAGATAAAATTTATCAAGATTGTATTAATTCCAAATTGGATATTCTGGACAAAATGATTGGTTCAAACATTCCACATGATATTAATTATGTAAAGTTGTCAAATCACAATATTGCTCATTATACTATATTCACTTTTAAAAAGGTGACTCAGTTTTATAATCTTACAGATATTGATTCTATAATTAAAAAGCTTGCTGAACATCCTCATTACCACGATGTTAATCCAAATCTTCTTAATGATGAAGGCTATTTCTTTCAATATAGAATAGAGATTAAAGATGAAGATAAGGATTAGTTTTTTATTATATAATTAAGAATATCATAAGAAATCATTAGACTCATAGTCATTTTATTTATAAAAAAGGATTCACAATGTGATTATTATCTTGAATGAAGTTACAGCTAAAGAAGAAATTAAGCAAATTAAAATGCGGAAACCACATGTAGTAATTTTAGGTGCTGGAGCAAGTCGAGCTGCGTGTCCTGATGGAGATGTCAATGGTAAGAAATTGCCTTTAATGATTGATTTTATTCAATGTGTTGGTTTAGAGGAATTAGAAGATTTTGGTTTTGATACTAATTCGAATTTTGAAGTTATTTATAGTCAACTATGTGAAAGTAAAGATTTTAATGTAGTAAGAAAAAATATCGAACAAAAGATTTATAGATATTTTGACAAAATTCTAATGTCAGATTCCCCAACAATATATGATTATTTGATTCTCTCGTTAAGAAAAAAGGATGTAATTGCTACTTTTAATTGGGATCCTTTATTAATTCAAGCAGCGTGGAAGAATAGAGATTTTGATAAACCAAATCTACTTTTTCTTCATGGTAATGTAGGAGTGGGCTACTGTAATAATTGTGTTCAAACAACATTAAAACAGTTTCCTTGTCAATCATGTGGAAAAAGGCTAGAGCCAACACCGCTTCTATATCCAATAACTAAAAAAGATTATTTTATGAATGATTTTTTAAAATCTCAATGGAAAACATTGCAAGAATACATAAAATCTGCATTTTGGATTACTTTTTTTGGCTATAGTGCTCCGAAATATGACATAGGAGCAATCGAACTCATGAAATTGGCATGGGGAAAAATAAAAGAAAGAAATATGGAACAGATTGAAATTATTGATATCAAGAGTAAAGAAGTACTAAGAAAGACTTGGGATGATTTTATTTTTTCACACCATTGGGAAGTTCATAACGATTTTTTTGACTCCTGGATGGCAAATCATCCTCGACGAACTGGTGAGGCCTATATTAATCAATATTTAGAAGCGAAATTTATAGATAATAACCCTGTTCCAAAAGGAGTATCATTTACTGAAATGAAAAAATTTTTTCAATCTTTACAGGAATTAGAAAGAAAATCAACCTAATTATATTCTTTACAAAACCTTTCATACCAACAAGCAATCTCATAAGTTTGAAGTACATCTTTTTTGTTATATTCTATAATGCTCTCTTTATATTCAATATTTCCCGTATTAAGAAATTTTCCGTATAAACCTATAGCTGCTAAGCCTATCTTTATCTTATCTTGGAATTGGTCCCCAAACAAAAATTTGCTTACAGATTTTAAACTGTAAGAAAGGACTGGCATTGCCATATTGTTTTTAATGTTATAATAAAGATCATGAAAACTTATTTCAGGTGGAAGCGGAGAAATTTTATTTAATTGAGTTAACTCTCCTCCTGCTTTAATACCCCAACCAAAAACTCTTTTAACTCCTTTATTATTCAGATAATCATAAAAACTTGAGAGAATTTTCTCACCTTGACTAATACTATTGGCGAACCAGTTCTTTATTAACAGGAATTCATCACTTTTGATGATTCCAAGGCTTATAGAAAAAACTTCTGGGTTAGTTTTTGAAGATATATATTCAGAATCAAAGAACACATCATTGGTTTTTATATTCAATGATTGTAAATTCTGGGATAATAGGATAATCTTTTTTTCCAAAAATGCTCTAGCTGTCCCAATTATTTGCTTAACCGTTAATTCACTATTAAAGACCACTTTTCCATCAGGAATCTTAAGTATTTTTTCCCACAAGACTTTGGGATTAGTCTTTGCTAATTCTTCTAAACTTTTAATTCCAAGGGAATTAATTATTTGAGATCTTCTTTTTTTTACTTCCGGTAAATCTTTAATAGTTGGATTAGATTTCACAATTTTTTCACAAACAGAGTTAAATAAACATTTTCTGCATTCTTTAGTCCATCTTATATCTTCTCTTATTATTTTTCTTTCTGAAAACCCACCCCCTTTAATCAGAATTATACTATTTATAATCTGTTTCCATTCAAGGTCTAATATATTTAAATTAAGCAAAAAAGTGTCTAACTTCCCTGATTTTAGAATTCCTAAATAGGGGATATTGGCATCATATTCTTGTAAGATATAGCAATAATGATATAGCTGAAAACGGATTGAATTAAATAAACTTAAAGAAGTTTTATAATCCAATGGAATGAATTTATTAGTATCTTTTTCCCTTATTATTAAATCTGGTCTTCCAATTGCATAAATCTTGTTAAATTGTTTTGACTTTTCATTCGAGACATATATTTTTCTTTTAAGAATCGTTCCAGGTTTAATCCTAATTACAGAAATAGTTTTATTATGCAATAAATCAGTTAGTGATTGAGTATTTTCTATGAAATAATATTTTTCCATCTCACTTAGCTCATAGTCCTTCCCGGTTTGAAAAATAATATCATGGTAATATTTATCATAACAATCCTCTAGTCTTTTTCCAGAACTAACATATTGTTTGAAAAATGCGGGACATTTCACATATTCAAATACATCTGTTGCGCTAATTTCTAATTTCCGTTTAATTTTTTCCTTTACTCTTTCGTTTTTAGATGATTTCATTATTTATTACTATTACAGTGAATTGCTTATAATTTTAAATAGTTATCAAAAACTCTGGTTTTTTATAGAGGGATTAAGAATCAATTATAATCTCAAATCTATTTTAATCATTTGATCTTGTAAGAAGAACTTAAAAATGGAAGAAGATGTGCTATTTTGGCAAACACAAATTAGGATAATCCAAGCTCCAGAGCCATTTATCCCTCAACCTACACCAGAGAATGCGGTTCCTTTTTATCAGAAGCATGAGGATATCAGGTCGTTTCTTTATGATCCTTTTGGGGAAGATCCTCCTGGCACATATGGTCTCGAGTTGAAAGCCAACGAGAATGTAGAATGTGTTTTTTTTACACGAGCGGAATCTCGAAATGATGCCATCCAATTGGGGTACGCTTGGCTTACGAACTTAAAATACAAGTTTATAGGTTTAGATGGAATAGTCCAAGCAAAACCAATTAAACAAGATTCGCAGGAAATCCCAAAAAATAACCAATTATCGGAAATCGAACTTCTGAAGGGATTCATTAAAAATAAAATCAATATAGTTGAAAGGTTTATCAAAGCGTTTTATAGTTTGAAAGATCACGAGGTTCAATTGTTTATATTGTGGCGAAGAGAACCTCGTTCAGAGAAGTCTCAGGAACAATCTAATTTATTCAACATAAGAGTGTTTGTAAGATATTGTTTTGAAGATTCTAATACAGAAGAAGAGCTGAAGCTTAAAGGGATTTTACAATTTTTAGCAATGGATATAGAAAACCAAATGGGTGACCGTGCAAAAGTAGTTAACCCCTCCGGTATATCACATTTAGACCTATTAAAAGGAGATGTATTCAAAGACAAAGAGGAGTCATTGAGAACTTTTGTTCAGGAAGATGTGAATTTTGATTTTCCTGAGAATCTGCCGCTACCAAAGCTGCCAATTCTGAAAAATGAGAATGTGAGATATATTGATATTAACGACGAGTTTAAGAAAAGGGCAATTACGGTAGGGAAGCACATTAAAGATGGCGTTATCACGGATCATGAGACATTTGTACCAATTAATAAACTTCCTCAAGATTTAGCTATTTTTGGCAAATCAGGGAGCGGTAAGACCTATTTTCTTGCTCGATTCATAGATGAATTATCGAATAAAGCTAAAAATGTAGGAATTTTAGTTCTGAATGTAGCAAAAGAATCTCAGCAGATATTTTATCGAGATTTCAAAAAGGTGAAGTATTCTGACGACGATTTTCATGTACCTTATTATATTGAGCCTGAAAAAGAAACCTTACAAAAAAGATTGCAGGAAACTGCCACATATATTTGTGCTTCATTAGGATTAAAGAATGTATTTGAAAAAATTATTTACCGCACTGAAGTAGGTTTCTTAGAGTTAAAAGGTCAGTTACCAGAATACTTTATAGCTTTATTAAGAGGAGTGGAGACTTACATAAGGAATAATCCCTATGGTCCAGAAGAACAGGCTAATTTATTACAAGTGTTTAGGAATCGAATGAATACTTTTGATGAGGATAAAGTTCAAGATGTATTGAAAATCACTGAAAATTTGCCGAATTGGGTTATTGAATGGTTGAACGGTAAGAATATCTTCCTTGATTTATCTATGTGTAGCAAATTTGTGAAAATGCTGATTGTAAATGCAATATTTCAGCTTGTAAGAACGCTAACAAAAGATAATGAAGCAGAAGAGTTGAACTACCTAATTGTTATTGATGAGGCTCATGCCATTTTGGAAAAGCCCGTTACAACAAACAGCGACGATGCTGATTTTATCATGAAAGAACAGATGGCTAAAATATTTTCTGAGTTATTGAAGGAATATCGAAGCCGAGGTGTTGGATTTGTTATTGTGGATCAATCTCCTGCTCGTTTGTTTGACGATGTTGTGTCTCAGCCAAGTACAAAAGTTATATTTAGAGAAGATTATCCGAATAATCTTATTTTCTCAGAAGACCCTGTCGAACGACAAAATTTAACTCAATTATCAAATAGATTAGCATTAGTAATCAATGGGGCAACTGGTGAAAAATACATTGTCAAAACAATATATTATAGATTATCAAGGATGTAATTTATCAAAGTATTTTATCAAAATCTCTGATACCACATGAGAAATAGTTTACCCTTAGTAAAGGTGTGAATTCTGCATAGGTTTATCTAGAAAAATAAAAAATAATACAAAATCAAAAATATTGAAAAACTTTATATATTTTTGTAAATATTTCTCTTACGAATTCCAAATTTGACTATAATGGTCAGTATTTAATTATTTCAAGAGAAACTACCAATTATAAATTTAAAAATGATCATAAGAAAATGGCGAAAGATAAAACATTAGATTACCATATTTTGAAGAACCTTCATTTTCAAAATGAATATTCACATTTTATATATCGCAATACCAACAGAGCAGCAATGCGACAGAGAGGAGCTACTTTCTGGAGAATTGCGGAATTACCTATTATATTTCTTGCCTTAATAGAGATTTGTTTTATATTTGCTACTAACAATTGGGTTGTGGGAGGATGGACTTTGTTCTTTACTGCACTCTGTGTAATTCTTATCTATACTATTCTTTACAATATTGTTATTAAAAAAAAAATCAACATGAAGAAGAGATTATGAACTTTAATAGTACATTAATTTGGATTCAGAATTCAATGGATCAAGTAGAAATCATAGATAGATATGAAATTGAAAGTATGGGTGAAATTAAAACATCAAAAGTTGAAGAAATTGAAGATTTGATTAATGAAGATCTATCTGATGTATTTAAACGGTTTAAGGGGCAGAAAATTGATAAAATAATGTCTTTTCTAAGTGAATTAAACCTTAAACCCTTAAGATTAAAAGAGAGATTTGAAAGATTTAGGGATTTTATGCGAAAACAACTTGAGGGTTATGAAGGTAAGAACTTAAGAATAATTATACAATATCTACAAGCTTTAGAGAATAAGAATTTAACAAGATTAAATGCTCTGAATAAAGAATTATCCGAAGGAGAATCTTAATTGGTTAATAAAATAACTAATAAAAGAAGATATCCTCTTGATATTAATTGTAAATAATAAAAAAATCAAAAGTGTGAATAAATATGAAAAAAGGACCAAGACCGCCACCTGTAACTATATTTGTAAAATCTAAAATTAGAGAATATATTAAAGGAAAGGGGTGTAATACAAGCAGTGACTTGATTGAGGGATCAACTCTCAATGATGCAATCGTTGAAATTTTAGATAAAGCAGTCGAAAGAGCAAAAGCAAATAATAGGAAAACAGTACAGGCTAAAGATTTATAGATATCCTAGTATAGGTAATTTGAAAAGTGTCTAATCAACTAAATTTACCAAACATTCAATTTCTTTTAGGATTGTAATCATTTCAAATGCTATCATCATTAGAAATAATATAGAATTTCTTGTGGAAGCAATATATGGATATGAGGAGAGAAATTTACAAGATGTATGTTTAGACAAATTTATCAAAAATCCGGACTTATTGCTGCACTAATTATCGCCTCAGTATCACTTCCCATTGGTATCATCGAATTCACAAGAGAGCCTACAATGACGGATAATTATTATAATCTCTTTTTTTTAATATTGTATAAGAATTAAATTCCTAAAGGAAGAGGAGTTAGTTTCAGAACTTTGACAGGGAAGTCTAAAATTAATCCAAGACTCTGATTAAACTTCGTGAAAGAAAATTATATAAGTTCTTATCACAAATTCTTATATTGCATGTTTTTTGACATGTGTGTAAATCCAAAATAAAAAGAATTACGAGTGAGTTTACTCTTTAATTAAAGCAAAAAATCAAAGAGTAAGCTGATTCCAATTAAAAGAGTCAATAATCTATTAAAAAAATTATTGAGGATTTAACAATGGAAGAAAAAAACACAAAAAAGAGAAATAGTGAAATAGAAAATATTGAGGCTAATGTAAAAGTTAATAAAAATGAAATAAGGGTAAAGAAAGGAAAAAAATTTGCTACAGTTGCTCTAGGGAAAGGATTTTATCAAGATGAACCAGGATCCCCCGCTCTACCGTGGAAAAGAATACTTATCTCCGTTCCTAATGGAAGCGTTTTCCAAAAACTAGAAATTTTAGATGTGAAAACGACTGAATTGGAGAAAAAAGTAATGATCGCCCCTTGTCAACCAAATGTACCGACACTATTAGGAACAAGAGTCAAATATGTTCCACCAAATCCACAAATATATGATTCTGAACTTATCTGGCCGGAATCTTTTGTCCGTTTTGTGAAAATTCATAAGATTGGTGGATATACAATCGCAGAGATAGAGATATGTCCCTTTCGCTATCATTTAAACAATAAAAGATTGGAGCTTATCGAAGCGGTAGACTTAGGTTTGAAAGTTGAACGAACTGTTATGAAAGCTAAGGGTAGTCAAATCCCAAGAATTGCAAAACATAATAAAAAGTACTTAGAAAAAGTTAAGCGAATGGTAATAAATCCTATATTTTTGCAGGCGCCTTTTGATGATTTAGAAGTCCAACATGTATATATGGGTCCTCAGGAGTTTGATTATGTGGTAATAACCTCTAATGAACTTAAACCCAGTTTTCAACCTTTAGTCAGCTGGAGAACTCGTATGGGGCTTCAAGCAACGATAGTGACAATCGAAGATATTGTTAATAATAGTGTTCCACATACGGGAGGGGCAATATTCTTTCATGATAGTGGTTATGCTGATGGGGGAACAAGAGATGCTCAAGAGGCAGTTAGAAACTTCATAAAGTGGGCTAACGTTAATTGGTTGGTCGATTATGTCCTTATAGGAGGAGATACAGAAGTAATCCCTTGTAGAAAGGGATTTAATCCACTTGTGGGTACAATTCCTGAGGGTGATATTACGATTGTAGACGTTGATAATCCAGTTTATTATAGACCAAATGCTTCCAGTGAAAAAGACTCAGCGACGCGAGCTTATAATGTAAGATACGATGATCTTACTCAAGTTTGGGAATGCGACCCTGGCGATGCGAGCCCAAACTTAACACTTGATTTAGATCCCCATACACCAATTATGCGTATTGAATTAACATGGTCAGTACGTGCTACGGCATATGATGTTCAAATATCCAATGATAATGGGTTAAATTGGACTACTCAATTCAGCACAGCTGCATCCCAAGATGATGTGAAAGTGATAGAATTTAATTGTGCTTCCGCAGATAAAGTTCGTATAAAGATTAACAGTGGGGTAAATTTCTCACTTGCTTTAGTCAGAATCTATGGTCCAAAGAGAGGTAATTATAAATATAATACAGGATATGTATATCGAATAGACAATACAACAATGAGAATTTATCTACGCAGATGGATGAATTTTAATCCCACTAATTCAGCCGAAGAGAACTTAATTTTAATAAAGGAAGGTCCAGATGCGGGTAAAGTCATCCCATATGATGAAAATTCAGATGACTTAACATTAGGTTGGCATTTTATAGATGATTTATTAGCGGATCCTCCTAATATTGTGAGTTCAGGTGATCCCTCATCGATGCCAACTAGTTTCATTGAAATCCGAGGTCCTTCGGATTACTTAGATCAGCAGATAGTATCAAAAATAGAGTTGAATTCAATTCCAACAGATCTCTATTACTCAGATATATCACCTCTACAATATCCAGATGATCCATCCATAGATTATCATGATTGGGATAAAGATGGGAACGAAGTATACGGTCATTGGTCGACAGAGGATCTAGACGAGGTTGACGGCATGGCTGACATATTTATAGGTAGAGCACCAGTGGAGAATTCAATAGAGGCTGAAATTTTTGTGAATAAGGTCATTTCCTACGAAAAATTTCAAAAAATCGATGGATCTGGGGATCTGCTACCGATGAATTTTGCAATCTCCGTCTTACTTGCTTCCCAAAATTTTGGCACTGTTGATGTTGTTGATTCTTTAGATACCAGTGCACAAGGGCAAGAGAATGTTTATGATGTTTTTACAGATTTTGATCCTAATAGATGGGATATTATACGTCTGTATGAAGATTTTGATGACGTTTCAGCCGAAAATCTTGATGCTAATCTTGCTGCAGCAACTAAAAATGATATCATGAATGCAATTAGGGATGGAAGGAATGTATTATCTCTTAGTAGCCATGGAAATTTTGGATATTTGTGTTATCTTATAACAGATGATATCGATGACATTGAAAATCATCCAGGTATATTATATGCTAACGCTTGCAGCACAAATATGTTTGATACTGGATTTGGTGAAGCATTTAGTGAATGGTCAATTATAAACAATGTTGGAGGGGCTGTGGCTTATGTAGGGAATAGTCGTTATGGTTGGACTGGTGAAGGTGATATAATGGTTGAATTTTGGACTAGGCTGCTCGATTCAGATAGATTGGGAGATATGTATAATGCATGTAAATTAGTATTTTCAGGTTGGAATAGCTACAGTTTGAATCTTTTGGGAGATCCTGCCATGAGAGTTTGGAGTGATAAACCTAGTCAAATCGATGTATTTCATCCAAGCACTATTTGTGAAGCAGCAAGAGAAATTTCAGTGAGGGTTTCAAATGAAGAAGGTCCTGTTGAAAACGCTTTAGTCTGTATAACGGATCTCATGGGAGGAATCAAGACTGGCTTGACTGATGATACAGGAAGCGTTACAATAGAGATAATAGTGTTTAGTAGATTTCGAAGCATTAGATATCATGAAGAATTGTGCATATTCCCGGTTACCGGCAGTATCTATGAACCAAATGAGCTTATCGGTAACTTGGATATTACGGTTTCTGGAAAAAACTTAATCCCATATGAAGGATCTATTGAAGTAAGGTATTGCCCAGATGTCTGTAAAGAAGCGGTAAGTTGTGCAAAACTGATCTCTTGTGGCCGAAATATCATGTGCGGGAAAATTATAACCTGTGGTCGAGGTATCACGTGTGGGAAAGGTATAATTTGTGGAAACGCTATCATATGTACTAGTCTTATCAATTGCAGTAATCTTATTACCTGCAATAACAGAATTATCTGTACTAAGTCAATTGGTGTTCCCCCTATAGATTGTAAAGCATTTATTGGATGTCAACAGTTATTAAACATTGATCCAGAGGTGTTTGGTAATATACATGAAATCTTTGGTATAAGCAATATAGACGATATTCCTAAATTAGTTGATGCACCAGAATTTCAAGAAATAATGGATAGGTTACCCGAAGAAATAAGGAAACCTATAAGAATGATGCTAAAACGGATTATGGAGGAGAAGGAAGTCGGAAAAAAATGATTTCTTGGGAAAATATTAAGGAAAAAGTCCCTTCAATTTACTCTTTTATTACTTTTAGAAATGAATCGTTTGGAGGATTAATCTTTAATCCTTACTTAGGAATAGAAGTAGAATTGGATCCTTTAGAAGCTTATATAGTGAGATCAATTGATTCAAATATACCCTATACTATTATTGAAAAAGAAGTTCATAAAAAGTTTAACATATCCTTAAATGATTGCCAAAAAAGAATCTTAAAGACTGTTGGGAAACTTCTGAATATGTGTGCAGTTTTTCACGATGATAATCCGAGAAATCAGCTATTGACATCCCCAGAACCAATAGTTATTAAAGAAAATAACTCGATTCCTTCTTTTCCAACCAGTGTAATATGGGATGTTACATATACTTGTAACCTGAATTGTTTACATTGTCTCAATAATTCTGGTACCCCATTAAAAAATGAACTTGATACAGAACAAGCAATTTTCCTAATTGACGAACTAGCAAAAGCAAAAGTCTTTTATCTATCCATCTCCGGAGGAGAACCTTTTCTAAGACCTGACATTATTGCTTTGTTAGAGTACTTATCTACGAAGAAAATGAGGGTAGATATAGCCACTAATGGGATATTTATCAAAGATGAGTTGCTTGATAGTTTAAGAGATTTACCTATCTTTCAAATACAAGTAAGTATCGATGGAATTGGCGAGACTCATGATCAGTTTCGAGGTAAAAAGGGAGCATTTAAGAAATCATTAGAAAATATCTGCAAGTTAAGAAAGGAAGAAATTGCTGTTAGTATAAGTACGACTGTCACCCAGAAAAATTTAAAACAACTAAATGAAATCATTAATCTTGCTTATGATCTTGGTTGTAATGGATTTAAGGCGTTATCATTTTTACCTGCTGGCAGAGGTCAAGAAAATTTTGAACAGCTGAAATTAGATCTTGAAGGTCATCTTCTTATGAGCAAAATATTATCTAATAGCTCTCAGCAGTTTGTGGGTAAGATGTCAATAAAAACTGAAACGACTTATGCGTTTCTACTAGACAAACATACTACAGTTTCATGTAATTATGGACATATGGGATGCTCTGCAGGATACAACACATTAAATATTGGAGCTGATGGTAGTGTGTATCCTTGTCCATTTCTGCATGATTTTCCCATCGGAAACATATTAGACCATTCATTGAAAAATTTATGGGAAGAAGCAGCGGTCATAAAAACCTTACGTAATCTACGAAAACAAGATTTTCATGAACCCTGTCGTAGTTGCGACTATTCCCCTGAATTTTGTCGAGGAGGTTGTAGGGCGGCAGCCTACCTTGAATTTGGGGATTTTTATTCTGTTGATCCAACATGCTTTCATTCTATTATAAAGAAATAGTAAAAA
>JBHLKB010000025.1:0-14282 GCA_048887205.1 Candidatus Hodarchaeota archaeon | reverse complement strand
TTATTCAAATTTATCATATCTCTTGTTAACGCTTCCAAAATTTCTTCTATATTTTCTCCTGTTTGAAGATTACAGATTTTATATCCATCCAATTCATATGATTTCGCAAGGTTTCTAAGTTCTTCATGTGGAATTTTTGGTTTTTTATCATTTGTTATATATCCAACCAGAATTGTCGTAACTTTTCGTATTAAATACTCTCTATAACTTAAAATATTTTTTAACCATGTATCAATTTCTATGATCTCTCTTTCTCGTGTAATATCACACATTATGAGAATTCCATGAGTTCCTTCGAGATAATTACGAAGTAAATACCGAAAACGATCTTGACCCCCCATAACCCAGAGTGATAATCTAGCGAGTCTACCTTTTTCAAATTCTACAGTTTTTCTCATGAATTCTATACCTATAGTAGATCTATGACCGGGTGGTTCGAATTTATTTTCAATAAAATTTGAAAATAATAAAAATTGCTCATCCCCAAAATCATTAAATATATTTACTTTCGGGAAGGTAAATTCTATTACCATTATTTAATCGTTATGAGTTAGAATTTTGATAAAAGATTTTTAGACAATTATGTAATATATGAAAAAATGAGTATA
The DNA here is from genome assembly GCA_048887205.1 of Candidatus Hodarchaeota archaeon. Lineage (GTDB taxonomy): Archaea > Asgardarchaeota > Lokiarchaeia > Sigyniarchaeales > SOKP01 > Loki-b32. Next base: position 13,674 of record JBHLKB010000025.1, on the reverse strand, counting down.
AAAAATTATCTCGTCTCATACATTTAAATCTTCTCTTAGATTGAAATCTCTTAAGATTTTCTCTATTTCGCCCAATATCGAAGACTAAATTTTTAATTGTTGCCAGAAGTCGTTGAACTTGAATATATTATTCGAAGAGCCTCAACATTATCTTTTAAAACAATTGTATTTTTTGAAAAAAAGCTCGAAAATGGAGAGACAAAAAAATCATTATTTCAACTTCAAATAGATGGACTCATTGAGGGAAACATTAGATTTTATCCATTTGAAAGAGAAGATTATTTGGATTTATTTCAATCAATAAGAGTAAAAGTGTGGGCTATGCGTTACCATTATGTTATTACTGAAAATCGATATTAATAGAATTAAACTTATATTTTTGAAATATCTAAAATATTGAATCCGCCTTTCCTAGACAATTTAAAATTTAAAAGCACATACAAAGAATATTCTAGTAACCAAATTTGCATGATGAGATTTTAATGAGATATACTTTGTTTGTCTTATATTTTTGTCAAATCCAATTTTTCTTTTAAATATTGTTGAAATTATGGTATATTATCAATCTGAAGATTTTTTACTCCTTTTTTGTCTTTATGAATAGTTGAATTACTCGAAGAATTATACCTCGTAGATTAAATAATCAATTTTGTCTTAGTACTATAATTGTCCACCAACAATTAGAAATTTGCATTTTATTAAACATTATCCTCACGGTGATATCGTGCCAATTATTTCTTTCATTTTTTTGAGTGTTCTTGTAATAATAATTCCGATGGATATAAAACCGAGTAGAAAGAATAAATTAAATCCTGGGATTTGATTTTTTTTGTCCCATGGTCTTTTTTGCTCCATAATTAATCCCCCACAGTTCATAAGGGGAAAATTGTCTTGACTTCCCGCTGAGCCACTGACATTATAAGGGCTATCTCCAATTCCATTATTATCTAAGTCTAAACCAGTATAATCAGACCAATAATTACCTGTAGTTCCATTGTCCCAATGGTTATTACTTCCATAATCATGTCCAACACTTTCGATGAAACAATTTCTATATAAAAGGTTTCCAGTAGAATCCCCTAAAGCGAAATCCCCATAGTTAATGATGTTTCCAGAAACAATATTAATATCACTTCTATCTATAACCATACTTCCATAACTATGATTATTCACGATATTCCCCGAAATAATATTATATTTACTATCGCCTACATATATCCCCATAACTTCATTATCATATATCATATTTCCGGAAACATTATTTTTTTCACTTTCACTAACCACCCAGATCCCATTAACATTATAACTTACATTATTTCCGAAAATATGGTTTTTATTACAATTAGAAATCAGTATCGCCATACCGCTGCTATTACTTACGAGATTTCCTGAAATAGTATTATCATCACAATTATTCCGCAACTCTATTCCTCCCCTAAGCAATCCACTATTATTTCTTACTATGTTTCCCATAATGTCGTTATTATCACTGGACAGCAGGTATATCCCAATATTATTGTTGAAGGAACAATTATTATCGATTAATTCCCCATTGTTGGTATGATCTAGTTTAATTCCCGCATCATGCGATTCACTACCCGAATTAAAAAGCGTACAATTTTCAATCCTAAAGTATACTTTCGAATTTTCAATTAAAATACAGCTTCCCGAACCTCCGCCATCTATCACCAAATCTTCTATAATATATGGCTCAGAATAAGTACCAAACCCTGTACATATTCCCGCGTTCTTTGCATCAGTCCAATTGTTATTAATATGAATTTTTTCCGATATTGTTGAGAGTTTCAGCTTTTCATTTTCTAAAATAAAATCATTGGTATAATCCGAATTATTATCATTATTTCCCTCAATGATATTAAGATCAATCCTAAATATTGATGAGAAAGCGAACAAGACACATATAAGTATTAATACTAATATCTTTATTTTTAGAGTTGATCCCATGTCATTTTCGCCAAAAATGTATAGACAATTATGTAATAATATTATGATCATAAATATTTAAGACTATTGCAACCATTCTGTACATTGTTCGACATCGTTCGAGACGTTTACGATTATGAAGATATTACAATATTTTATTATAACAATTCACTACCTTTAAATGAGAAAAGTTGAAAAAACTGATACTACACCCCGTTTTTTTGATATTACACACTGTTTTTATTAAGTATCCCCTATGACGATCCTACGCTAAAACCAACTTTTCTCTTTATTAAAAGAGGGATATGTATCTTTTTATTATTAGTCGTGGAATGAGCTTGGTAGAAAATAAATTAATATTCAATGGGAAAAAAAGACAAGTAATCATCCCCCTTAGAGAAATAAGGGGTATAGATTCTAAAAGATTTAAAGGTGAGAATTAACCAGAAAATAATAATTTCAAGGTTTAAATAACTTGATGAAAAGAATTATATTCAATTGTTACTTACATTTCTGTTAAGAAAAAATTACTTCTCATTTATCTGGAGATTTGAATAAAATGAACAAGATGAGTGATAAAGATAAGGATAAGCTGGAAAAAATAAATAGTCAAATAAAATCAGTTGGTGCCGCAAAACAACCAACATGGGAAGATATCAGTAGTTTAACTCGTTTAGCAACGACGGTAGGGCAAGAGAAACCCAAAATTCGCCATTATTCAAGAGAATTTTTGCGCCAAGAAATAGAAGAGACTGAAACAGATTCAGCCATAGTAAGAGAGAGCCCTCCAGACTGGTTACACGCACTTGTGAAACGCAAAGCAAGCAGACAAGAAATTTTTGATGAAACTTTTAAGAAACTACGAAAGAATCCGAACGAAAGAAACCTACGTTTAACACAAATGATCTTAAATGAGATTGGCAGATTTGAAGATGCGGGGGAGTTTTTGAGTAGACAAATTACTCAGAAACTCGTTAACGAATTTTTATCGGAGGATTAGTAATAATGACATTGTGTATGTTATGTGCTGTATGCACAAATAACAATCAGAGAGGCCGTACAGGATTGTTTGGGTTAGATTGCAAAACGCGTTACTATCATGAAGGGAAAATTCAACTCGAGAACAGACAACTCTATCGTAACATCAGCTCAGCAATTGTTTGGGAACCTCACCTTTATGACTCGACACTGATTCTTTTTGACAATTTTTATGACTTGTACATGGAATATTATGATATTATGGGTTTTTCTGATTCATTGGTAGATGAAATAAGAAGACAAGTATCAGCAAGATCCGATTACCAAGGTAGATTCCTGCAAATAACAAATTATAAGGGTTCTGGCTCACGATATGAGTTAGACAGTTTAAGTGACTATAATTTCGATAACCGAACATCTAGTTTGATTGAAGTCAATAACACACCTTCATTATTACGATATAGTTTTCGGGATCTTATCTTGGATGAATGGAATTCTGCGATTGACGACGCGTTCAGCGAACCATTTGAAAACGGATTTGGTGGTAAGGCAATTCAAGAAGGAGATCCCATTTTAACATGGCAGATGTGGCCACAAGGTATCGAATACCTAAGACCATACAGACGCTACCTCAAGATTCATCAAAAACTTAAAATCGCTCTAGATTGGTGGCCCGATTATAAGGCAAGTATCACATACTACATTTGGTTATTCATAACTTGGTCAGGTAGACTCTGGGCTTATGTTCCCCGTTGGGAATACTGGGTCGAGGGAGGTATGCAGACAGACGATATTGTTAATGGAATGTTCCAAAAAGTAAGACATGGTGCAACTTTATTACAATTAAAAATACAAGAAAAACTCGAAATTTACTCTGATTTGGAATTCCGATCCATTTTCTTTCTACCAGGACGTCAGCTAAGTTATTCTTCTCAAAATATCGTGACGGGTTTAACAACTGATGATGTGACGATTATATTGGTCGCGAAGAGCTATGAGCCATGAATTAACCAGAAAATAATAAAGGGTAATTTCTATAGTAACCCTTAGAGATCATGATGATGATGTCTAAGTTATTTAATTCTTTATTTTTAAATGAGAAAAGTTGAAAATACACCCCGTTTTTTTACATATCCCCTATGATTATCCTACGTTAAAACCAACTTTTCTCTTTATTAAAAGATGGATATGTATCTTTTTATTATTAGTCGTGGAGTTAGTTTTATAAGATATTTTTCATAAATATTTGGATAAAATCTTTTCAAATCTTTCTTATTTACTACTACTTTCTCTTTTGTGATAGTTTCTATAGATGTAAATTGGTCATAAAGATCTTTATGGGAAACTCCTAATTGAGCATGATCAAACGAAACAGGAAATTGAACCTCAACGTCCATATTTTCATTTCTTATTTTAGTGGTTTGTAGTTCTTCTAAAAGTCCAATAATTTCTTCTTTTATTGTCTTTAAGTCATTATTTTTCGATTAAATTTCCTCCTTGATTTCAAGATATTTTTGAGCTAGATTAAAGACATGATCCTCAATGTTGGATTCATTCAATTTTTTATCTCCTTAAGTTTCTTGATTATGCAAATTAATCTTTGAATAATTTTAATAATTATAGATTTTATTATTGTAATTTATTAATACTGAATGAAAAAAGCAATACATTATTGAACAGCAATTATTTTTTGTAATTTATTTTATATAAAAGTTCGATTATATTCACTCTTCTGTTAGAAGATTTTACGAAAAAGTTAAATATCACACTATTCTTAATCTCCTTTGATTCGTTTTGATCGCGAATTCAACTAGTAGAATTTGATATTACAACTATTTATCGGTTAGTGATTTTCTCTATTTTTACTATGATCAAAACTGATAAATTTTTGGATTTAAAAATGGAATTAAAGAAAAAAATGGTTTAGAAAAAATGAAAATGAAAACAAAATCGAAACTATTAATTGCGATTTTAACATTGGCAACGATTATGGGTTTTTTTACTTTTGCTATTGGGACGGATTCAGAAGTTATATATTTAGATCCCTCTGGGGATATTACAGGTGAGATTGACACCCTTCATTTGCTTATTTCCTCTGATGAGGGTCCCGATGTAATCCTTTTCAACGGAAACATTGTAACAATGGAGGAAACAGAACCTCTGGTTGAAGCAATCGCTATTAAAGACGAACTAATATTCGCTGTTGGAAATAATAGTGATATTCTGGATTTAGCAGAAAAAAATACATCTCTTATTGATCTTCAAGGAAAGACGGTCGTTCCTGGTTTCATAGATGCTCACAGTCATTGGATAGGTGATCGTGGGTTAACAGACTTGACTGAATTCAATGATATAATGGAAACCCTAGTAAGTAGTGGCTGGACAAGTATTTCTGAATTATTTGTTAATCAATATCGATTAAATGAATTGAATGCAACTGATTCTGCGAACGAATTGAGAGTCCGAGTTAATGCCTACTTACCTTTAAGCTACGGATATGACCAGAGATTTGGCGACTGGTATCAGGCATATCAACCTGGATACGAGTTTAGTTCCTTCTTAAGGATCGCTGGAGTGAAATTATTTATGGATAGGTGGTATGAAACCGAAACATTATTTTTCAACCATTCTGAGTTACAAGAGTTAATGCAAGATGCTCATGATTTAGGTTTTCAAATTGCAATACATAGCGTTACCACAAATGCTACAGATGTAGTCTTGGATTCGTTTGAAGCTGTGCTAGGGACAGAATGGAATAATCAACGACATAGAATTGAGCATCTCGTCCTACTCAGAGATGATCAAATTAATAGAATGGCAAATTTAGGAATGTATGCCTGTGTACAGTTCCCTTGGTTCAATTCAGATTGGATTGAGAGTGAGGAGACTCATATACCAAATACAAGTCAAGTATGTAGATGGCGTGATCTTCTAGATGCGGGTGTCCACGTAATGGGTAGCACTGATTTTCCATATACTGGTTATGGTGCAATGACGCCAATTCAATGTATATCTATGGCTGTGACTAGAATAGGGATAGATGGGGTCGCTCCTCCAGAGTATATGTCAAATCAAGCTATTACTCCAGAAGAAGCTCTTCGACTGTTGACTATAGATGCTGCCTATGGGTCTTTTCAAGAAGATGTTAAAGGAAGTATTAAGGTGGGAAAATATGCTGATCTAGTAGTTTTATCTCAAAATCCACTTACTGTCCCTGAACAGAATATAAATGATACTCAAATCCTAATGACTATTATTGGTGGAAAAGAAGAATACAAGGTAGACAATTTTTATTCAGATGAATCTCTAATTTCTGGCTATCCATTAATGATGATTTCAATAAGCATGGGGATAATAATAATTATAAAAAAATCAAGATTAAAAAAAAAAAAAATTGAAAAATAGAATAGATTAATCTTGAGGCATTTCAGTCACATCTGCCCAAACTTCTATATTCCATTCATAACCTTCTATTTTGTTGTAATTTTGCAAAAGAGTTCCTGCATTTGTCATTGCTTGTGAAATATAAAGATTTTTTTTTTAAAAAAATAGCACTCGTCATGATTGCTCTAGTACTCTTTCTAATAATTTTTTAATAATATTCATAGTTAAATAGCAATTTTAAAATAAGTTGTTAACTCTACATAACTTTGAAAGACATTATGAAAGAATTAGAAGATTTAAATGAAACAGAAAAAGCTGTTTTATTTGCTTGTTGTGATGCAAATAATTTTAGTTTAAAATCTCGTGTTCCAATTGAAGCAATTGCAAAAAGGGTACAAATTTCAGGGAAATTTTTCAAAAAAGTTATAAGGCTATTACTTTCTAATGGTTTTATTAGAGAACATCCCTCAGGTAGAAAAACAACTTACGAATTAACGCGAAAAGGATGGAAAGCAGGATATAAATTGAAATAATATTTTATTAATTAATAATTATTTTAAATATATATTTTACCCATACAAAATATTTTGCTTCGTAAAATTCAACGAAACATTTATATATTTTCTTATTTATATAACTATTGAAAAGAACAAGAAGTGATTAAAAATGTTAGAAAAAGCAAATAAAATCAGATTACTTACTTCGATGAAGAATAAGTATTTTTTGTATGAAACTATTAATAAAAAACCAGGATTAACGATTTATGACTTATCGAAAGAAGTAAATTGGACTTCTGGGAAAGTTAATCATTACATTCAGAAATTGCTCAAAGATAGAGTAATCAGAAATTCTACTGAAATTGAAAATGGAAGAGTTAAAAAACAGTATTTCCCAGTAAGTTATAAAGAATTAATTAATTGGGATGAAATGAACATAAAACCAGAAAAATAATTTTTTTATCTTTTTTACTCCTCTATTACTTATTTTTTAGAAACTCATGAGTTTCTTCATAATCCAAATAAATACGGTATTCATCTGGTCTATTCCGATAATCCAAATCTCGATTATATCTCTCAACCATTTCATATAGACTAATTGGTGTATTCTTAGACATATTATTTTGTAAAGAGGCTTTCGCTAAGTCTTTTATAATCAGAGATTTATCTTTTTTATAGAAGAATATTCCAAGTATCTCAGGAAGATATTCTATCAATAATTTCCCTTTAATTGCTAGATATTCTTCTTCTTGTTGTTTTTTATTGATTATATCATGATCCCCAACATATTTTCTTCCCTGATAATAAGTGATATTTAGGCCTAGCCAATTATTTATATTGAGAATTGAGTTTTTTAACCAGGATTCATGGGATAATCCAATTGCATCTAATGAAGTGAAACAATGAGTACTAAATTCAGAAATATCATTTATACTATATTCACCTTTATTGAGACAATCTGTAATATAACAAATTGGATCTGTAAGACCAAATTCTTCATTAACGCTAAGTCTCGCTAAACTAATAGCCTGGCTAAGAATATAAAGCGGAAGCAATTTAAACGTTTTTAATAAGGAAAATATATGATATATCTTAGAATCTCTCTGTTTTTTCAATTCTGAGTATTTTAAATAAGCCTTAATTTGATTGATTTTGGCTAGTTTTTTTCCGAAAGTGAAACTTTCTGACTCAACATTTTGACCAATTATCCCAACACTAGACAATTCATTAAAATACTGAGATTTATAAACTCTTAGTTTATCTTTCTTTTCATTAGGAAAAGCATTATATATTTGTTTATTTGTTGCTTTTTGGTTATCATCTAAAAAAATAAAGACTTGTTGTCGTATCGATTCTTCAATCATTTTGCTAATACCGTAATATTACGTAATAAGGTGTTCATACTTCATTATAAGTTAGTTTAAACTTGCTTATTTATTTATCTATTTTTTGAATAAATACTATCGATATTTTCAATAAATAATTTGGTGATATATCTTTTTAATAAAGTGTTTAGGTATATCTACTTCTATTCTATGAAGAATAAGGAAAAAAAGGTAATTATTAGTGATATCACACTTCTATTAAGTGCTTTAGTATTTATACTACTTATATTCAAAGAGTTCGGACAAAGATTTCGGAACTTTTCGTGTTATTTTTATGTTAAATTTACCTTTTTTAGTGTATAAATTAGATAATTAGACATTAGAGAGAATTATAAGAGAGTATATACTGAAATGTATTATAAGGAGAATAGGGATGTTCTTCTCTCATATATATATTAACTATGTCAATTTTGTCTAGATCGATGTCTAGTATATAGACATTGTGTTTTAAATATTCCTTTATATAAACTGGGGATCGATGTCTAGATATTTTTGTTTAGACATTTATATTGTTTTTAAGTTGTTGTATATCCATTAATACTTCTGGTTCATAGACATCCTCTAAAATTTCCTTAGTAAATTGCTCTTCCTTTTTTGTATCATTCATTTTAACATCTCCTCTTTTATATTTTTATAATAGTTATAATCTTGATATACGAGATCATCAATCTCTGAAGTATTGAGATTGAGGTTCTTAATAGTATCAAAATCTTTTAATTTCCAAAATTTCCATTTATTCTTGCTTTTTCTCTTATCAAAATACCCTTTATCTACAAGATCGAATATTTTTCGTTCAGCTGTTTTCCTAGTAATGTTATAACCTAAAGATTTGATATGTTTCCAGATTTGCGTAATAGTAAACTTATCACCAAGAACTACAAACTTAAGAATAAACTTTTTAATAAGATCTATATCTAACGTTAATGAATGAAGTACATCTTCAAAATATTCAATAGCTAAAATTAAATCTTCTGAATTTGCCCATAAGACTTTCTTGTTACCTATGACTAATTTTAATCTATGATCTTGATTCCAAATAGCAAAAAACCTAATTAAATCTTGTAGTAAGTCTTTATCCCTTCTAGCTCTTCTAGGAATTATTTTAGGAAACATCTTCATTAAATATTGTCGTACAAACTTTATTTTTACGAGATCCCATTCCCAATCTATATATTTGATGGTTTGACTTATGAGGAATCTTTCTTTTTCTATTTTTTCATTTTCGAACAACCTTTCAATAGAATTTTCTTCATGTTTAATTTCTTCTCTAAAGATCTTCCTGGTTTGAGATTGAGAAGGATCTACATTATAGAAAATCGATCGATCTAAGATATCATCATTAGGATTTTCAAAACTGAAAGAAGTTATGATTACAGGAACTGGAATCTCTTCAGTTTTTGTTTCTAAGTTTTCAGTATATTTATGTCTAAATATTTGTCTATCATAGAAAGGTTTGAGAATTTCAAGTAAAGTAGTTTGATTTTCAAAAATTTCATCAATAATTAACCATCTTTTCCCTACTAAACTATTATCGTACTTTAAAGCAGTATTTGTTAAAGTTTGAATTCTTTCTACTTGTTCCTCTGGAATCAATTGAGATATTCGATCGATTAAATAATTCTTTCCTAAACTCCTATCTCCTCTAAATAATTGAAATGTGTTTTTCTTTTTAAGTTTCATATAACCATTTAAAATAAACTCGAAATAAGCTAACATCCTGATTATTCTTTCCCGTGTAATATCAAATCCTAAATTTTTATCTATAATCTCTATTTTTTCTTTCGCTATTTTACTATTAAAATCTTTACACCATTCTATAACTTCTTTCTTCGTTAAGGAAAACTTGATTAACAATTTTTCATAGGTTTCTTGACATTTTTGTAGATTAGACATTGGACTAGACTTTGACCTAGACATTTTTTGATCAAAGTGAAACTTCTTATTTTCAGATAGATTTCGGATCATTTGATTAAAACTAGTTTTTGAGAGAAGTTTTCGTTTTGAAAATTCTTCTTTTGCTTGATCCAATAGAAATTGATTGTTTCTAATTACACGTAATAATTGTATAAAAGAATTTTTTGTTAGTTCTTCCTTATTATATTCCATTTTATCAATCCAATAGAGAAGATCTTTAAAATTTTGTGGAATATATTTTAAATCATTATAAGTTTCATAGATAAAATGTAATCCCTTATCTCTTTCATACCAATTTCTATTGTCTATCATCAACAACCTCCGAATTATCATAATTATTGAAATAATGCTCTAAAAATTTCCTATCCCTTTTTTCTATGATCCTCTTAACTTGTTTATGCAATAAAGAAGTAGTTAGGCTTTTGAAATATTGGTCCCATTCACTAAGATTTTTTAGTGTCTTTAACCTATTATTCTTTGAATGGGGATTGTTATTTTGCGTTGCTGTTCACTTCCATTATAATAATTCTCATTCAATCTTTTCCTTTAATTTCTCAATCTTGACATTATGCTTCTTAATTTCCTCTAAAAGAGTGAAATATTCCTCTAGTTTCTCTTTAAGTTCCTTTCTGAATTCTTCTTTACTCATTTTTATCACCCTCTAACTCCTTTTTTAATGCTCGCTTCACTAAATCTTTTTCCCAGATCCCTTCATCAATAGCTTTTTTCTTGATTTTCTTTTTTAATTCAGGATCATCTATTGCGATATATTGGTATTTTTTTTCTTCAGTTATGCTGTTCACTTCCTAAATAATAATTTGTTATTAAAATTAGTTTTTATATTTGTATATATAAAGGATATTATTAGAATTATGAAAATTGGCTAAACTCTTTTACGGAAAAGCCTTTATCGGCATTTTCACCATAATAAGAAACAATAATTAACAAAAAACCAGAACCGTTATTTACTTTAAATTAACAAAAAGTGTTAATTATCACAATGAGGAATAAAAATTACTCAAAACAGATTTTAGATTATTTAATTAATTCTAAATATCCTCAGAATTCTAAAGTAATTGCTTCTTTTATTGGGATTGATGAACCTCTTACTAGAGTTTATTTAAACCGATTGAAAAATAAAGGATTAATAAAAATTGCGTATAAAAAAGGTAAATGGAATTATTATAATGTAAGTATTTCTTATTGGGCTAAAAGAAAGTTTGGAGAAATAATTTCAGAAGCATCTTACATAACAAATAATTTTTATTCCCATGCATATCAAGATTTAATGAAATCAAAAAAAGAAGAATTCGGGAATATAATAGATAATAAAGAGGAGTAAGGAAATTTAGAAGTAAAATGAAAGAAAAAGATTACTCAAAAAAAATCCTAGAGTTTTTATCGATTAATTTAGCTGGTACTACTTCCAAAGCTATTGCTAGATACATTGAAAGAGATGAAGCTTTTACTAGGGTTTATCTCAATCGATTAAAAAGAAGAAATAAAGTCTATATTATGGGGAAACGAGGTAAACATAATATTTATCATATTAGTGCTAGAGTTTTTTATGAAGCTACAATTGAACGTTTAGAAAGAGAAAACAAGCAGTTAAAATATCTAAATGAACAATGGGAAAAAATGTTAACTTCTGCAATTAATAGAGTACGTTTTTTAGAAGCAAAATTAGGAAAAAAAGGGATAACATTTCCCAGTTTAAGTAAAGAGACTAGGGAATTTGAATGGAAAAAATTAATTAAAGAAAATAAAGAATTAAAAAAAGAATTAAATATTGTATAATTTATAGGGATAATACTTATCGTATAACTCCAAGAATCCACTAGATTTATCTATATAATGTTTTTGACATACTAAGATTTTTAAATCTCTCTCATTACAACCCATCTTTTCTCTCAGATTATTTAAAGTTCTCCTGAAACTATGAATTGTTATGTTAGGATTAAGAACTTGTTTTCCATAACGTTTATTGATTTTAGCAATGAAATTATTGAGAAAATTATTAAGACTTGCTTCACCATATCGAGATCCATAACACTATATTTATAAAAAAAAAATTAATTATAATTTATAGAGGTCAAAAGGGTAATATTTCTTGTACAACTCAAAAAATCCATTTGATTTATCTTGGTAATGGTTAAAGTTTACATCCTCAACCTTTTGACAGAGTAGAATTTTGAGATTCTTATCATTACAACCCATCTTAAGTCTGAGATTATTTAAAGTTCTTCTAAAAGCGTGAGGAGTTATTTTCTTGCTTAAAACTTCTTTTCCATGTCGTTTATTGACTTTAGCAATGAATCTTTTACAGAACATATTAATAGTGTCTTTATTGTACTTAGATCCTCGAATTGAGAGAAAAACTTCACCTTTATCTGTGGCCACTTTTCTCCTCTTTATTACGTATTCCATTAAGCGATCTTTCAAATCATCCATTAGATAATAAAATTCTTTTGTCTTGCTGCGAGTAATACAGAGCTCATTACGTGCGAGATAATATTCAAATGGTTTCTCAGGATCTAATTGTAAATTAGTTATTCCTATTCTTCTACAACCTGTTTCCAAATAAAGTCTAAACATAAGATATTTTTGGTAATCCATGATTTTAAGCTCTTTAAAGAAGAGTTCAATCTCTTTTTTAGTCATGTAATAATGCTCTCTTCCTTTTTTGCTCTTAACTTCTTTAGAAACTTTTGTTTCTTCATTGAGAAAATTTAAGAATTGAATTATCACTATTGGTTTCCTGACTTCTGATATTTCTTCTAAATAGAGATTATAAACTTTTCTTAAAAATTTCTTTGTCATTGCTATTCTCATTTTCTTAGTATAATAACCTATTCCAGAGTCTTTAATTATCGTATTTTGATATTTTAAGAAATCTCGTGTAGTTAGTTCAAAAATATGCTTATCCTTTAACCACGTAATTAAAAACCCTATAATAGAGCGATAATTCTTTAATGTAAGAGTTTTAACTTGCAATGGATTTAATTCTAAGAATTCTTCCAAAATTGCTTGATTATCCCCTAGATTAAGATCTCCAATAACTATGGGCTCTTGATCGCTCATTTATCTTCCTCTTCTAATTGTTTTTTAATATCTAAGATACTTGGTGTTAGTTCATTGACTAAGTACAAGAGTTTTTTACGCTCCTCTTTAGATTCTTGTAATTCCTTTTGTAGAACTGCAATGACAGACTCTTCAAGTTCTTCTTCCTCAGGGCCTCTGACTTTTTCAAAAACGCAATGTTTCACAAAAGAGGAAATATTATCAAATCCATGAGTAACTGCATATTCATAAATTTCCCTTTTTTCCCCCGGCTTAACTCTAAATTGAATATAATTAGAATCTAAATTCATATCAAATTGTTTTTTAGCCATTTTAAGTTTCTCAACTCCATTTAATAAGTTGTTACTATCATAATATGAATTAAAATATTTAAATGTTATGGTATTGTCATAACAAAATAATCGTAATTTATAATTATTAATAAATCATTTTAAAGAAATATTTTGAACTGTCAATCATCAACATAAATCTATCTCATGTTAATAATTTAT
>JBHLKB010000024.1:0-14815 GCA_048887205.1 Candidatus Hodarchaeota archaeon | reverse complement strand
TATTTTTGGCAAATTAAAAAATATAAAAAGAAGAGAAAGGAATTCCAACGATCTGAAATGTATATATTTCAACTTAGTTCAAGAGATACAATACTCAGGATAGAACATACTTTAAGAGATAGATTAGGTATTTTATCAAATAAATCTAATGAAAAATTTATCAATTTTGAGCCAAATACACCTAGAGAAAAATCCAATAATTATAATGAATAGAGAGGATTAGATATGAAAAAGAAACAATTATATTCCGTTTTCATATTATTATTCCTAATATTTTCATTTACTAACTCTCTTCCTAAAGGGTCAAAATTAAGTAAGTTCTCAAATGAAACCTTAGGAGAGATTCAAAATAAATCTAATCCTATAGTTTCAAGTAATTATAACAAAAATATCATTGTATTTTTTAATAGGTCGTCATACAATAGCACAGTAAAAAATAGGTTTGAATTTTATGGGGGAAAAATTAACAGAGAATGGAATAATCAATTTAACTACATTTCTGGTTTTGCCGGGGTTATGCCAAATGAAACAAATAAAATATTATATCAACAAGAATTTCCAGATGCCAATATTGAAAATGATGAGATTATCCAAGCTCAAATGAATTATGCTTCTTTTCAATCTGGCGCATTTAATTCTACTTGGTATTTAAATGGTTTAAAGGGTAATACTAATTCTTCTGTAGCAGTATTAGATACTGGAATTAATCCTAATCATAATTTTTTTCCAAATGGGTACAATCCATTAGATTTGAGTGGAAATATCGTAGGTTGGCAGAATTTCGTAGATGTACAATCAATTTCTGATGATAATGGACATGGAACTCTAATTTCTTCTATTATATCTGGAACAGGTAAAGATCCATTTGATTCAAATATACCATCAACAATTAAAATAGATGGCACTTATTCTCACACAGAGTTATTTGATGAATTTTCCGATTCAAAAAATTATACATTAAAGATTTTTTCCTTTAATGCTTCAAAAACAGGTTCTAATATCTTGGTCAATTCATCATGGGATTGGGAAATTGGAGGAATAGATAGTCTTTGGTTTGAATTGTATCGAAATAACGAATTAGTTGAATATTCTTTTCATGAATTAACTAATTATTATTACGCCATTAATCATACTCTTACCCAAACTAATCTCGGAATATATGATCTGTATATAAAATATCATAAACAACTTCAAAGTAAACCTGTTTTTTCATTTAATACAACTGTTTCTTATCTACCTGAAGTTTATTGTGAAAATATAAATCATTTTACCGGCATTGCAAATGCTACTAAAATCGTTGCTTATAAGATTTTAAATCAATCAGGAATCGGTTATTCATCTGACTTGATCTCAGCACTCGCAAGTGTAATACAAAATAGGAGCAAATATCATATCGTTAGCGTTTGCTTAAGTGTTGCTACTTTAGGAGAAGATGTATTAGCTGTAAATTCTGTTATAGATGAAGTAATAGAAAATGGCATAATGGTTGTAATTGCTGCTGGAAATAGGGGTGTAGACATTTCAGATTCATTAAATAAATTAGCTTTAAATAAAAATGCGATTGTAGTTGGTGCGATAAATGATAAAGATCAAGTTACTTCTTACAGTAGTATGGGAAAAGAGTTTGAAAATATTATCAAACCAGATATCGTCGCTCCTGGTGGTAGTAAACTGCCAAGCCATCGTTCAATAATCGGTGCTGGAAGAGAGTTTGATAAACCTACCACAGCTTATGGAACCTCAATTGCGACCGCCATTGTTTCTGCTGCTATCAATATATTAGTTGAAGCAGGGTGGAATAACTGGAATGAATGGAATAATCTAAATTTTACAGAATGGATCAAGCACATTAAAGCATATTTATTAATGACAGCTTCAGAAACTAATCTTGAAAGAGAGGATGACCCATCTACTACAGGTGATGATGAAAGTGAACATTCTCCATCTTTATCTCTTGCTCCATTAACAAATGGTTTAAAAGATATTCATGAAGGATATGGAAGAATAAATATTCAAGCTGCTATTGATGCTTTAACAAAAAGTATGGAGGTTAATAGTTCCATAAATGGTAATTTGGTAAGTTCGCGAAGAAATCCTCTTGGAACACATGTTTTTGCTCGTCAAATTAAGCTAACTAAAGATACTCAATATTCATTTAATTTAGATGTACCAAATTTTTTTGCTAATTTTGATATGTTTTTATTTTCAAATGAATCAAATCAATATGGAGAACCAATCCTATTAGAATCTTCGAGGAAAGTATATGGTAATTTTAGCTATTTTTATTTTACTCCAAAAGAAGAACAAACTAATTGTGTCATAGTTATTAAAGCGGTTCGAGGAAGGAGTGATTTTACCTTAAATATTTCAACGGTTAATAACATCTATAATCCAGAGTTAAGAGTCCCAGAAATTGATTATATAGGAGGTTCGAAAAATACAACAGTTCTAAGCTTACAAGAATTTATGGGTTATGAACCAAATAGCAATTATAGTATAGATAGCTATAGGTTTTATATTGAGTATTATGATAATGATACTTCCAATGTTCCACCACAAGAGGTTTATGTGTCTATCATAGAAACATCTGAAAACTACACATTAACCCAAGATGATCCTTCAGATACTATTTATACTGATGGAACATTATTTATCAGTGATTATATTCAATTTGCTGAACCTAATACATATCAATATTATTTTATTGCTACGGATGGTAAATTCAAGACAAGATATCCAGAACTAGGGCATCTTAACATTACGATTGAGTTTCCAACAGACAGTATTCAAGTCCCAAACCATCATAGTTTTAATGAAGGAATTGGAAATTGGACATATACAGGTACTGGATGGGAATTACTTGAACAAAATAATATAAATGATAATAGATCAAGATTTTATAATAATTCTTGGAATTCTTTATATTTTGGGACTTATCATGATAATCCTCTAAATTATACATATCAACCTATTAAACCATCCGAAGATCCTTTTCCAAGTGGCTCTTTAATTAGTCCGTTATTTAACTTAACTAATCTTAATGAAAATACTACGCACCCTTATGCCAAATTTGGATTTAGAGTAAGTATTAATGCAGGCGATTTTGTTTACTTTCAAATAAATCCAAATTGGACTGGTTGGACGACTTTAAGAACGTTCACTAATATAGAAGAAGAATGGTTCTTAGAGAACATTAACTTAACTCAGTATATAGGTTATTTTGTCCAATTTAGATTTGAAACTTTTCTAAATAATAATTCTGATCCAATAAATTATAAAGGATTTATGTTAGATTATTTTGCAATTGAGAACTATACTAATGAGAATTCACCATTAATTGAATTTAATTTAAATAGCGGTATTTCATCAACCCAAGGTTCAAAATACCAAAAATATACATTTTCATGTGAATATTATGATTCTGATAATAACTATCCCGAATTTGTCTATTTAGAGTTGGATGATTTTAATTATACAATGTATAACATTTTTGGTGATTGGAATGCTAGCTCAAATACTATTGGAGATAAAGGGATTTATTATATTAAATCTTTAATACTGGAGGAAATTTCAAACCAATCATTTAGATTTCATGTTTCAGATGGAAAAAATATAAATACAACTCAATGGTTTAATAGAAATAATTCACTTTTTAGGTTTATAAACCCAAATCCTTTAGAATTTAATGTTTATCAAGATAATAAATTCATTGGATATGAGTTTTCAAATACCAATTTATCAGACTATTATGTCTCAGGCACTCCAATGCCAAAAGAATCTACTGCTTGGTTCAAAGGAGATAATTCTTGGCATCCAATAATCCGCCTTGGTAAACATCTTATTTATGGTGGTATGGGGCAAAGTTTTGGTGGAAATGACCAAGGTTATGGACAAAATTGGGAGATAAAATTGATAACTCGCCCACTTCATTTGAGGAGTGAATATAAAATTTATCTTGAATTTGATTATCAAATATCTTTACAAAATGAATTTTATGTACCTGAGGACCAGTTAGATAGGTGCATTGTATCAATATCAGAAGATTTTGGACAAACTTGGGTGGTCCTTAGGGAATTTACATATGAGAGTGAAGATCTTGTGGGAAATAAAAGATATGATATTTCTCAATACTCGAATGAAGATATAATTATAATGTTCACTTTACATTCAAATAATTATGTACCACCACGACCCAACGTAGGATATGGTTGGTTATTATCTAATATTTACATAGGTTATGATAAATTAACTGATTTTATAGCTCCAGAAATAGATATAATTAATCCCAAGCCAGATATCATGATTAAATCAATAATTAATATTGAAGCAAATATATCTGATAATATTGATTTAGACGAATCAAGAATTTACATACTTCTAAACAATAATAGTGTTGATAGAAATAGACTTATATTTAATAGCAATACAAGTATTTTGGAGTTTAACTGGGATACAACTCTATATAATGATGGAATTTATGAAATTAGAGTAGTAGCTTATGACGAACAAGGAAATAAAGCAGAATCGTTTATATTTGTATCTGTATATAATATGATATGGTGGCAGACTTGGGGACCATATGTTATATTGATTATAGCCGTAGTTATTGCAGGGATAATATTATATATTTTTTCTGAAAAAAGGGGAAGAATTTGGATTGAAAAAATTAGAACATCTCGAATTGAGAAGATGAGACTTCAAAATATAGATAAGGATCAGGTTATAAAGCGAATAGAATTACTAAAGGATGAAGAAGAATTAAAAAGACCATTAACCCTATATTGTAAATCGTGTAGATCTTGGTTTACATCTAAAAATTTTGATATTATGTGTCCATTATGTGAGCATGATCAAATTTATACAGTATATATATGTGAAAATTGTGGAAAAATTCATCTAAAAGATGAACCTGGAGAAAATTATTATTGCAAAAATAAAAATTGTGAAGGAGTAAGATTAATAAGAAGGGAAAAAGAAGAAATTAAGAAACTTTTAGCTGAAGAGGGAAAAATTTTAAGAGAATTTAAAAGTAAAAAAAAGAAATTTAGCATTCTAGATGTATAAAATGATAGTTTAGAAGTGATATGAGAAAAATATGGATATAAGAAATTTTTTATATAAGTTAAAAAAACGCATAAATCTACAATTTTTCAAACATTCTTGGCTTGATCTCAAACGAGATAAGGCAAAAGCAATCTTTGGGATATCTGGTATCGCAATTTCATTATTTTTATTAACTACTATTGGAATGCTTAATGATACGGTAAATTATAATTATCTTTTGTATGTTACATCAATGACAGGAAAAACGGATATTATGATTACGCGGACAATCCAAACAGATTTAACATTTGATCCATTTTATGACGAAAATATTATCAATAATGAATTGAAGGATATTGAGGGTGTTGAAGAATTATTTCCGCGAGTTATGATGTTAGTAAAAGTTTTATCCGACAAAATGAATTTGAGTGGTTATTTACAGCTCTATGGGCTTGACTTTATAAAAGAAGCTACAAACGGTAATATGGGAGATTTATATGTAAGTGATGACGAGGGAAAAAAGACAAATGAAATCTATAACAGTGAACCAAATAATGGTGAATGCGTTATATTATGGAACGTTGCAGAGATTCTTAATGTGACTAGAGGAGATACTCTCTATCTAGAATATCAAACTTATCAATTAAATTTGACAATTGTTGAAATTTGTATTCAAGATCTAAAATTCATGCAATTTGAAAATACTCTAATCCTTGTTAATTTACAACAAGCTCAAACCTTTTTACAACGATTTGATCAAATAAATTTTGTTGTTGGGACTATTACTGACCCTAAATCTGTTTATGATGCTAGTGATTTAACAAGAACAACTAGAACACTTCGGATGATTGGTACAAGGATACAGGAAAGGTTGGATCTAAACGAGTATACTGTATCTTTACCTAAATTAGAGGAACTTGAAAGTGGTGAATTCTTGTTAATGATGGTAACGATAATATTTTGGTTTATTATAATTCTTTCCACAGTTATTACTGGTATTTTAATAAATAGTATATTATCGACATCTGCTGAAGAAAGAGTTAGGGAATTTGGTATTACTAGAGTTGTGGGAGGAAAAAAAGGATATCCTGTGAAAATGGTTCTTTTTGAGGGATTTATGTTGGGTTTAATTGGCTCAATAATTGGTATGATATTGGGCGTGTCTCTAATTCAACCAATTTCTGGCGCTTTATTTCCACTATATCAGTTTCAATTTGAGTTTGCAGAAGTAGAATGGGTTATTCAATCTGATACACTTATAGTGACATTTGCCATAGGGACTTTAGTATCTTTAGTAGTAGCTTTATTACCTGCTCTTAGAACAGCAAGGATAAATATTATTAAATCAATTACACCTTTTCAGACTAAAGAAGAAGGCTGGGAAGTTAAAAAAGAAGGAAGTATGAATGTAAAAAGTTTTCTTACAGGTATCGCAATCGCCACAATAGGGATGATAGTTTTTATCTTAATGCCAAATATTTTTGTTACTGGTGATTTTATGCTAACAACAGCATTATTTATTGGCTTACTCACTGCTATAGTAATTGGACTAGTTTTTGCATCAATAGGTATAATTCCAATCATTCAGAAAATCTTTTTAGGGATAATTTCACCAGCTATAAAGAAATATAGTAGTATTATAGGTATCTCGTTGAAAAGGTATAGAAGACGTAATACCAGCACAGTAGTTATGTTTGCTATTAGTTTTTCATTTATTTTTTTTATAACAAGCGTTACTGAAATGGAATCAGAAAATACTGCATTAAATTTAAAATTTCAATATGGGTCAGATTTAGTATTAATGAATCAAGATGCATATAATCCCGAAGACGCTCTCACTCTTGAAATGGTTGAAGAATTAAGAGATTTACCTGGAATAGACAAAATAGCAATTTCACTTCATAACACTTTCGATTTCCAAGCCACTTTAGCCACTCTTTTTGATGTAAGTGAGGGTCAAGTAGGTCTTAGTAGTGAATCATCTCAACAAATGATGAATATATTTCAATTTTTTGGAGAACAAGATGAAACGAAACTTAAAACAACTGCAGGAGACCTAATGGATTTTGATGTAGTAGAGGCGGGTTTCATAGGTATTGATGAAGATTTTGTTGATTTAATTGATAATAATTTATTAATCTGGAGCAGTGATGGCAGTAATACTGGTTATTCTTTTAATGAATTATTTGCTTACAATAATACTTGTATAATAGCCAAATCTGTAGCGGATTTTGTAGGGATTAAAGAAGTAGGACAATGGATTCGTATCACTTTTTACAATCCAGAGGATTATGAAGCTGAACCAAGACTTCGTGGAAATGTTACAGAATTTCGAGTTGTGGGAATTTCAGGAGGAATTCCTGGATTTTATAACTTTAGAAGTAATGAAATGTCTGCACAAGGAGGAGGTGTAATGGTCTCATTAGAGAATTACATGCGTTTAATGAAAACTGATAATCCTAGAGAAGATAATATGATTGTTGATAAAATATTTTTAAATTTAATTGAAAAAACTGAGGAAAATATCAAGGAAACTAAAGATGATATTAGCATGATGTATCAAGAAAAAGATATTATCATTGATGATGCAGTTTCTAAGATTAAATTTATGGAGGCAATGACAGAAAGACAAAGTTTTTTGATGGAACTGATTTTAATGTTTACAATAATGATTAGTATTTTTGGTCTCGTAAGCAGTATGTATGCTATTGTATTAGAAAGAAAATTTGAGATAGGGATACTTCGATCTATGGGCATGAAAGCACGGAATGTAAGAAATATGTTTTTAGTTGAGAGTATGATCATTTTACTTGCAGCTGGTATTATGGGGACGATTATTGGAACATTTACAGCGTATCTACTAGAAACTACAATGAGTCTCATGACAGAGATGCCTGTTATCTTTACTCTTCCATGGGATGCTTTATTTCGTGTATTTGCATTATCTATCTCTTTCGCATTCCTCGGAACATATATAATTTTAATCAAATACTTTTATAAGAAGAGTATTATTGATATCTTCAGACAAACATTTTAATTTGTTGATTACAGTCCATTAAATCATACTGTTCAAACCCTAAAATAACTTAATATTCCTTAAGGAATTTTATTAATTTTTTTAATGCCTGACCTCTGTGAGAAATCTTATTTTTTTCAATTGTAGAGAGCTCAGCAAAAGTTTTATTTGGAATTAAATCAGGAATAAAGATTGGATCAAAACCAAACCCACCCTTACCTCTGATTCTATTTGATACTTTCCCTTTGACAATACCATTGAAATAAATGATTTTATCAAGAGGTTTAAAATAAAGAGCAATTACTGCTATAAATTGGGCTTTAGATAAGTTAAAATCATCAATTAACTTAAGAATTCCTTCATTTCCAATAGTGTTCAATACGTATGAGGAATATACACCAGGGAAGCCTTTTAGAGGATTATCAACAAAGAAACCCGCATCCTCAATAAAGAAAGAGCTTTTTATTTCGCTTTTTATACTATTCAATTTATAAGTAGCGACATCTTTAATTGAATCTGCTTGGATTTCAATTGGATTAAGATCTTTTTGCATTAAAATATAATTAACGCTTTCTTTTTCAAAAAGTTCTGAAACTTCATTGAATTTATAATTATTACCGGTTACAAAATAGATAACTTTTTCTTCTTGTTTCATAATTACTATAATTATAAATAGTTAATAATCAAAACTAATTGCTATTAGGTTCAATTATAGAATCCTCTTTCCTAACAATAAAATTCCAAAATTTTATTTTTAAGAGTTCATTTAGAAATATATTAATTTAATAAAAACTCGTCTTAATTTGTGATAAAATGGCTCGAATGCATTCTCGAAAGCGAGGAAAAAGTGGTTCACGGCGACCAGCGCGATTAGAAAAACCAGTTTGGGTAGAACTATCACCCGAAGAAGTTGAAAACGAAGTAGTAAAATTAGCAAGAAGAGGACACTCAAAATCTATGATAGGCACTATAATGAGAGATTCACGAGGTGTGCCATTAACTAAAGTTGTAACTGGTAAAAAAGTTAGCCAGATTCTCAAAGAAAATGACATTGAAACACCCTTACCAGAGGAGCTTGCAAATTTAGTAAGGAAGGCTTTAAGTATTAGAAAACATCTCGAAACAAATCATAAAGACCTTGAAGCTAGAAAGGGATTGAATAGAACTGAGAGTAAGATATATCGATTAATAAAGTATTATAAAAAGAAAAATGTATTAGCACCTGATTTCAAATATGATGTAGAGAAAATCAGAACGTTAGTAGCAAGATAAATGGAGGATTAAAGGTGAGTTCAAGAGCAAAAAAGCGGAAACCTAAGTTAAAGAAGGTAACTTTTCGGGATAAGAATTGGTATAAAATATTAGCTCCCCGTATATTTAACAACAAAGAGATTGGAGAAATA
Organism: Candidatus Hodarchaeota archaeon; assembly: GCA_048887205.1. Classification (GTDB taxonomy): domain Archaea; phylum Asgardarchaeota; class Lokiarchaeia; order Sigyniarchaeales; family SOKP01; genus Loki-b32. The sequence continues at coordinate 5,353 of JBHLKB010000024.1, read as the reverse complement.
ATCGGAACAGAGAATAACATAATCGGGAGAACTGTTGAAACTTTAATGTATGATTTTACCGGACAATACAACGATATAAGCCTAAAATTAAATTTTAAAATTGTTGATGTTAATGAAGAAGCAAAGAAGTGCAATACATTATTTCAGGGTCATAGTTATACAAATGATTATGTTAGGTCCTTGATAAATAGAGGAAGCACAAAAATACAAACAATACTCAATCTTACAACTAAAGATAAATATGTTTTTCGTGTTACAATGATTTGTACGACAATTAGAAGAGCTAGAAGTAGTCAACAGATTTTAATTCGAAAAATTGTCAGTGAGATATTAAGAGAGTTTGCTAAAAGCCTGAATCATGAAAAATTTGTTGCAGGTATGGTATACGGAGAATTTCAAAATCAAATTTTGAGAGTTGCTAAGACTATATATCCATTATCTAATTCTGTGATAATTAAGAGTAGGTTAGTAAATATTCCGGAAGGAGGGGAAGATAAGGAAATCCCCGATGATCAGTTTGAAATCGTAGAAGTTGATGTAAAGAGATCTAGAAAATCAGAAATAAAAAGATCCGAAAGAATAAATGTAAAAAAGCTTGCACAATCCAAGAGCAAAGCAAGAACTTCGGGTGAAGAAAAAACATCCGAAGATGAAAAAAATGATATTGAAGGATAAAAAGAACTTAGCGCTAAATAGAAATATCTATTTATATTTTACAAATTTAATACTTATTAATATAAAATACTGAATTTTATTAATAAAAGAGATATATTAAAATTTAAATAATAATTTCTTCAAAATCCAATAATCTATATTTATATAATTAAACTATAAGGATGACCTATATGTCTTCTCAAGAAGGAAATCGGAATAATTTATACTCGTTTGACGATTATTTGTTTGCGAGAAACCATTTTAATTATTATGAGGACGATGAATTTTTGCAATCTCTTGTTAAAAAGTATGTTCCTCAAGATGAATTTGAAAAAATTGATAGAGACCTCCGCGCGCTATCTGATTACGTATCATTTAGATTTCGAGAGCTTGCTGATAAAGCCAATGAACTTGAAAATAGAATAAAAGTTACGAAAGTTAAGCACTTTGATGCACATAATCATCGGATTGATCGAATAGAGCGATGTTTAGAAACAGAAATTCTAGAACGTGAAGTTTTTAGCCTTGGACTTTACGATCCAGTAAGAAATAGTCCATGGAGTAGATTTGTCAAAATGTTTTTACTATATGAGAATGGAGAGGCTGGTGTAATGTGTCCTGTAGCTTGTACTCACGGTGCTGTAGAAATTATGCAAAAATACGAGGATACATTAAGCCCTGATGCGAAGGAGATTCTTACTTCATTAAGAGACGGTATAAATGGTGAATATAAACTTGGAGCTCAATTTGTGAGTGAGATTCAAGGGGGAAGTGATGTCCCTGCTAATCTTGTAGAAGCTATTTTCGAAAAGGAAGAAGGATCAGATGGAATTTCAAATTGCTGGAGGTTATATGGACAAAAATTCTTTTGTTCAGCAATGCAAGCCGATTATGCAGTGGTTACAGCAAAACCAAAGGGAACAGACTCATCTACTAAAGTAGCAGTATTTGTAGTTCCTTCCTGGCTTCCGGGTAATAAAGAGAAAGAAATAAGAAATTCCTTCACTATTGATAGGTTAAAACAAAAATTAGGAACTGCTGAATTACCTACAGCGGAAATTACTTACAATGGTGCTGTGGCATATCCCATTGGACCTCTTGAAAAGGGTCTTGCTAATATAGTTGGGATTGTTCTTTCATTATCTAGACTCCATGTAGCTTTTGGAATGGCAGCGGGTGCTTTACGGGTAGCAAGAGAAGCTTTATTATATTCACAATTTAGGACTGCATTTGGAGTTCCTATTTCCTCATTTCCATTAATGATTAACCAGATAAATGATTTAGATCATTTTTCTAAGAGATCTGCTGCTGGTGCATTCAAAGTATATTCAGAATATATTCATTTTGGAGAAGAACTAATTAGTGGAATAAAAGATTTAGAAAAAATTGATAATATTGAGGAGCGTAAACGCCGCTTCAGATTACGTGAATTAGTAATGTTACAAAAAATTGTAGTTGCTGATGAAACTCCAGCAATGATACGGAAAGCAATTTCCTTTTTTGGAGGTCATGGGATAATGGAAGATTTTTTACCCTTTCCACGACTGCATCGCGATTCTTTAATCATGGAACTTTGGGAAGGTCCAAGAAATGTGCTTCTAACTCAAATTCACCGCGATTTTCAACGGATAAGAAGTTGGTATTCACCTAATGAATTTGTTAGAGATTTGCTAAGAGGAGCAGATACAGATTTAGTAGAAAAATATGCCTTAGAATTTGATCGAATAATATCTCATGATAGCCTTCTTAGAAATGATGAGGAAACATTAAAAGTTTGCCGAGATTGGGAGGAATTCTCAACTAATTTATTTATTGCATACCAAGAACAAGTACTTAAAGAACTTAATTATCATGGTAAACCACTCAAATTTTCAAGGTTATTAGGTAAATTTAAAAAAAGAGAAAATCAGAAACTGCATATAGAAAAAGTAGTTCAATAAAATCTAGTGAATAAAGTATAAAAAGTCAAAATGGATTAATTTTTTTCGTTATCTTCCCCTTAGAATCTTGATAATAGAGAGTATTTGCAGCAACATCTTCATTTACAAAAGTATGTGCTCCAATTATTGAATTTTCACCAATTTTTTTTCCACACATTATACTAGCGTTGATTCCTGTTTGAGAATTAGGTCCAATAATCGCCCCTAGTTTCCTTCGACCAGAATCAACTAATTTTTCATTAATTTTCATATTTATATTGCTGTTATCAAATCGAAGATTAGATATTTTAGTACCTGCTCCGAGATTAACGTTTTCGCATATAATAGAATCACCAATATAATTAAAATGTGGAATTGCTGTATTGGAAAAAATCAATGAATTTTTTACTTCAGACATTCCGATATGGCAATTACTCTCAATTGAAGTATATGGACGTATAAAAGCATTTGGTCCAATTAAATTATTTTCTCCTATATAACATGGACCTTGAATATATGAACCTGATTTTACAAGAGTACCTTTTCCTATATACACATTCCCGTGAATTAATACATTTTCTTCTATTTCACCAAGAATTTGCCCTTTTAATTTATCTAGAAGAAAATGGTTAGCTTCAAATAACTGCCAAGGTAATCCAATATCGTTCCAAAAATAGTCATTTATAGTACAGCCTAAAATCCTAGCGTTAAAATAATTAATTAAAATTTGCATGGAATCAGTAAATTCATATTCTTTTCTAATAGATTTTTGAGTTTTTTCAATAGCTTTAAAAATTGATTGATCAAATATATAAATTCCAGCATTAGCTAAATTTCCTGCATTTTGCTTGCGATTTGGTTTCTCAATTATTCTTTCTACTAATCCGTTAGAATTTAAAGTTATAATTCCATAATCCTGTGGATTATTTACCCTTATTAATGCAATTAATCCTTCATAATCATGTTCTCTATATTTTTGTAAAACATAAGGAAAAATTTCAGGATCAACAAACAAGTCACCATAGAGCATTAAGAATGGTTCTTCTTTAATGAAATCCTTAGCATAATATGCTGCATTAGCAGTCCCTAAATATTCTTTCTGAGGGGTAAAACCGATTTCGATATTTAGATTTTTTGCTGCCTTCTCAAAATATGGTTTAATAATATCTTGCTTATAACCAACTATAATTAAAATGTGATTTATTCCTGCTTTTTTAAGGCCTAAGATAATATATTCTAGGAGAGGCTTCCCACATAAATATATCATAGGCTTAGGTCTTATCGATGTAATGGGTCTTAATCTTTTTCCCTCTCCTGCTGCTAATATTACTGCTTTCATAAAATTAGAATTTTTTTATATTGGCTAATATATTTGTTCAAAGTCCTTCACAATTTCATTAAGATAATATTTTAAATGTTTAAATGGTCGTAAATCTCCAGCAAATTCCTCTCGAAAAGCAGAATCTAAAGACATCTTAGATTTTAATTGTTTAAAAAGAGTTTTTATCTTATAAAAATTACCAGAAGCTATGAAATCTAATGAATAACTATTGATATTTCCAAATAATATAATTTTCTTACCGTTGTTGTTAACGGAATTTTGATTGTCATCAATATGAATTTCTTTTATCTTTGTTTTAGCGCGGATTTGAGTATTCATCGATATTGTCGCCAATTTAGCCGAAAGATCTGAGCTAAATAATTCAATATTTTCATTTGTTTTTTCTCGTGCTAAATTTTTTAAAAGATTATTATCATATAATTGAGAGATTATTGGTAAGCCTTGAGCAGATATCCCAGCATATAAAAGTGCATTTTGTTTATTATTATTTGTTTTTTCATATATAATTTCTTCTTCTAATGGTTCTAGATATTTATCTTTTAAATAATCTATTATTATGTTAATAACTTGTTCAAACGTGGGTTCCTCTGAATTAAAAATTAATCTGTCTAGGTTATTATATTGGACATTAACTTGCTTTCTGAAATCTTGTAACATTTTAAAAGCTTCTTGAGAGCCTACACTAAAATTACCTACACTACAGAAGAATAAATTCTGACCAGCTTTTGTAACGACATGCTCAACAATGATCCGTTCTCTGCCCAATTTTTTACTTTTTAAACAGACTTTTTTTAATCGCCACTTTAATTGGCTAAGTAGCTTCTCAATAAATAATACAATCTCAAAAGCGTTGTATTTTTTGTCGTTAGAACAATAGAGAATTTTATCATCCAAAATAATACTAAAACCTGAGATCATAGAAAAAACTTTTAGGAGGCAAAAGTTAATTGAATACCTTTTATTATTGAAAAAATTATCTAATATATTAATTTTTTTTGATTTAAAAATGTAATAATATTTAAGGTTAAAATTCAAATTTCGTCCTTATACCATTATTTTAAATTTCTAAATTAATAATAACAAGAAATAGGGAAGAATCGTGGACTTAAAAAAGCTTATCGATGTTATCTTATCTGAAGTTAATGGTAAGAGAGCCTGGGAGTGGGTAGCACATATTTCTCAGTTCAATAGAATTCAAGCATCAAAAGGTTATCATCAAGCAGCTGAATTAATCATAAAGGAATTAAAAACATTAGGGTTTGAAGATATTGAGTTATTTACATCTCCGGCTGATGGAAAAACTAAAATTTGGGGCAATACTCCTTCATTTCAATGGGATATAAAATCAGGTGAGTTATGGATTGTTGATCCGGTTAAAGAAAAAGTTTGTGACTACCAATATACTCCATTGTCCATTATGACTCATTCTAAACCGTGT
>JBHLKB010000023.1:0-14918 GCA_048887205.1 Candidatus Hodarchaeota archaeon | reverse complement strand
ATAACCAAGAATTAATTGAAGATTGGGATCAACACTCTTCGCTCTTCCAGAATCTAATACAAATTCAATTAGTATTTGCTCATATTCTTTAATCTTGCCCACAAATATATGGCTTTCAGGCAAAAGTTTCTTATCCATCATTCCTTAATAATACTAATGTGCGAACAAATATTTATAATTTTTCATCTTTCATGAAGAATGAAGAACATTTATATATCCAGTATCATATTATTATAATGGGTTTTTTATTATTCATGAAAAATAAAAAAGCTAAGGTAGATTAAAATGAATGCAATAGAAGTTAAAAACTTAGTTAAGTATTATGATCATGGTAAGGTAAAAGCTGTAGATGATATTTCATTTGAGGTACCCCAAGGGTCTCGATTTGGTTATTTAGGACCAAATGGAGCTGGAAAAACTACCACGATTCGATGTATGCTTGGTTTTCTTAATGCTGATGCTGGCGAGATTACAATTTTAGGTGAAAAGATTAATCCAAAAAAGGATGTAAAGGTTAGGAATCGAATTGGGTATTTACCAGGGGAATTGGGATTATATAAAAATATGACAGCATATCAAATGATAAACTATTTTGCTAAGCTTTATGAATTCGAAATTGATTGGAGATTCGTTAGTGAAGTTGTTGAACGTCTAAAATTAGATATGGAGCGAAAAATGGGTGTTTTAAGCAAGGGTAATAAGCAAAAAGTTGGTGTGCTATCAGCCCTGATGGGTAAATTTGATATATTAATTATGGATGAACCGACTTCTGGGCTAGATCCTTTGATGCAATCGGAATTTTACCGAATTGTATCCGAGCGTCAGGAAGAATCCAACTGTACTGTATTTGTTTCTTCTCATGTTTTACCTGAAATTGAAAAATTCTGTAATAAAGTAGCAATAATAAAAAAGGGTAAAATTGCGGAGATTTCAGACGTTAGGGATCTTAAAGCGAAGAATTTGAAAAATATTGAATTAATCTTTGAAACACCGAAAGGTTTAGAATTATTTACAGACTTTTTATCATCTGAGGTTCCAGAAGCTATTGTGAAACAATCCTACCATGTTGAACTTCAATTTTTAGTCCCTCCAAAACAAACTCGAAAAGTTTTACATGAAATTAGTGAAAAGGACTGGGATGGGGCACCTATTAGAGATATATCAGTTACACATTCTACTTTAGAGAATATTTTTATGCAATATTATAGAAATAGTACAACAGAAGGAGGCGAAGCTGCATGAAATCAATTAAAATTATGCTGAAGCAAATTATGACAAGTAAAAAAGGTATTATTTTGTATACAACATTAATGGGACTATTTTATATGTGGTTTGTTTCAATTTTTGATCCTATCTTTTTTGAGGATTTTGAAGCTTTACTAGAGACTTATCCAGAAGCAATAAGGCAGATGATTGGTGAATTTTACTCGCTTAGCACTATTGGAGGTTTAATGAATATTTATCTTTTTTCGATGTCCCTATTCTTTTTTGGAGTTTATTTCATTCTAAAAGCTTCTCAAGACATTCCAAGAGAGATAGATAATAAAACAATCGATATAATGTTGTCTAAACCTATTAAACGATGGGAATTTTCACTAGGAAAATATTTTTATCATATTGTAAGTGCCGTTATAGTCATGCTAGGAGTAATGTTGGCTATAATTCTGGGTATTTTGATTATGCCAACTGTTGCTCCTAATCAAGTTCCATGGGCAGAATTCTTAACAGCTTTCCTTGTAATGATCTTATTGAATCTATGCTTCGTTACCACGGGATTTTTCTTCTCAACATTTATGGATACGAAAAAATCTCTTGTCTTAAGTTTTGGAGTAATAATCTTTTTCTATGCAATTGGTCAATTCTGGCAGAGCTTTGGTGAGAGCATGGAAGGCATTAAATATATCAGTATTTTCTACTATTCTGATATGTCAAATCTCCTTGTTAATAGTAATTGGGAAATGGTTCCTGCAAAAATCTTGTTTCTTTCGTGTTATTCTATTGGTTTAACTGTTGCGTCAGTGTTAATATTCAATAAACGGGATATTCCTGTTTAAATCTTCAAAAATTTCTTTTTTTTTTTAAATCAGCTATTCAATACCAAAATTTTTAAGTCTGTTATAACTTATATATGTTTTAATAGGACTATAAACAATTCAAATTTTTATTTGATGGTGACTAGAAATGACAGATAAATATCGCAAAAAAGTCCATTCACAAGAGATAATCGCTACATTTCAGGATGTATTAATACTTCCAGGATTCACTAATTTCAAACCTCAAGAAGTTGACATCTCTTCAAATTTAGGTAAACACCATCTAAACCTTCCTTTAATGTCATCTGCTATGGATACAGTTACAGAGGAAGTAATGGCTATTAATATGGCTTTACATGGAGGTCTTGGAGTACTTCATCGCAATTGTTCTTATAAGAGACAATTAGAAATGTGTAGAATTGTAAAACGAGCTAGATCTTTTGTAATTGATGATGAGCATGTAGCAACAATTAATCCGAATGCGGGAGTATCTAAAGCCAAATTTATGATGGAAAATTACAATATTAGTGGGATCGTTGTAGTTAATGAAGCAAAAAAAGTTTGCGGCATTTTTACCAAGAGAGACATTCCCTTTTTCGAGCAGGATATACAAAATGGTGCTGTGAAAGACTATATGACTAAGGATGTTATCTCCATCGAACCAGGGGCCTCAAGAGAAGAAGCTTTAAAGATTCTATATGAATCGCGTAAGGAAAAGTTACCAATTATAGATAAGGATGGTTATTTAAAAGGATTAATCACAAAGAAAGACTTAGCACCACAGTTTCCATTTGCATCTAAAGATGAAGAAGGTCACTTATTATGTGCAATGGCATTATCACCTAAATTTCCAGAATCCTCTCAAGCTCAAAATAGCTTGAAAGAAATTGATAAATATGTCGATATCTTCTTTATTGATGTAGCTGATTTTTACAAGAAAGATGATATTGATGGTACAGCAGAATTAATGAGACTTTTAGAATCTGATTTTGTTTTAGGGAATATTGGAACTTATCAGGCTGCTGAATACCTGATCACAAAGTGTGACTTTATCGAAGAAAGATTTATTGGGTTAAAGGTAGGAATGGGTTCTGGTTCTATTTGTACAACCTCGATACAAACTGGAGTAGGGGCTCCAACTCTATTTGCTACAGCACAAGTTGCAGATGCTATTCAAGATTATAATCCAAAACTATCTTTAATTGCAGATGGAGGTTTTACTAATCCCGGTGATTTACCAAAAGCATTTGCAGCGGGAGCTGATTTAATTATGTCTGGGCATTTCTTTGCTGGCACTGAAGAATCTCCTGGTTTTATTGATACCATTGCAGGGCGGAAAGTAAAAGTATATCGTGGTATGGGAAGTAAAGAAGCAAGAACATCAGGTTATATTTCTGATCGCTATATTGAGGGGTCAAAAATGCTAACAGAAGGAGTATCTAATTATGTGCCTTATGTGGGAGATGTAGCAGGTGTTTTGGCTACTTTAAAAGAAGGATTAGCTAATGGGATGATTTATGCAGGAGCAAAATCTATTAAAGATATGAAGGAAGCACCTCTAGGAATAGTTTCTGTCGTAGGACAAAGAGAAACTCAACCACATGATCTTATTGGCAAGTTTTAAATAAATAAATCTTAAAATTATGTTTATGCTTTATTTTTCTTATATAAACATAGCCAAAGGAAATTCTCAATAATTTCTTGTCCAATCATCCTAGTCATGTTAGCTATTCGTTCATCAAACATAGTTGGATGAAAATAATACGGATTATGGACTTCGGGATGAAATTGAAGAGCAAAAATTGGTTGATCAATATGTTTCATATATTGAACCATTTTATATCCTATAGTTCTCGAAATACTGAGGATATTGAAATTTTTTTGAATTTTACAATCATTAGGAGATACAAAATCAAGGTGATGAGCATTAACTGGAATGTTTTTTTTAGTTATTAATTCATCTGTTTCTTTAAGTAAAATAAAGATTATCCTTCCACCTAATCCAAAGAGCCTCATTCTACTTATTTGTGCCCCATACGCATAAGCAACTAAATGAAAACCAAAACATAATGCTAGAATAGGTATTTGATTTGGATTTTTAATTAATTCTAATTGATATTTAAATTTCTTTTTTGTTCTTTCATCATAATAAAAGCTAGAAACATTCAATTCAGAGCCGGATATAATTATTCCGATATAATCTTTTATCATTTCAGGCTTGAATTGAGTAAAATGAATAGTTTTTAGTTCAATTTCTGCTATACTACTGTTTATAATTGATTCTATTCTTCCTATTCTATCTGTTGGAAATCCTCGAGAATAATTATCTATGAGAAGTACTTTATTCGAATTTTCGTTGTTAGAAGAGTTTTTTTCAACCATTTCTATCATCTAAGGAATTATATATAATTTTTAATTAAAATCTCAGATGGGTAATATGTGTAAGCTTCTTTTTCTCTCCCATTATTTAACTTTACTTTTACTAATATTCTATAATATAATTTTCCTTCTCCTTCGATCATATCGATGTGATCAATAAGAGATTGCCCAACACTATAATATATCTCTCCCTTAACACTAGAATTGTCATCCTGAATGATAAATGGAAATCCCAATGAAGATGGTTCTACTTTCCTATAATTTAATAGGATTGCTTTTTCATATTTTAATCCTCTAAGGATATAATTTCGGCTTTGTCCATGTTGTAATGTGCCATAGACGAAGAGTTTATCACATTGATATTTTTTATAGTTATTTTGCTCCATTTTCTTAATAATTTTGTTATTTGTGATTAGAAGAAAAAATCACCAAATAATCTATCAAGTAATGATTCTGATTCAGATTGTCCTCTTAATATACGATCATTATCCCTTAATGGTATTCTAAGATTCTGTACTACAAGATTATTAACAACTCGTATCCCATTGAAATTAGTAACCATACCATCGATATCATCGTAGGCAAAATTATACCTTGCTTCTAATGTTCCTCGAACTTGTGTACCTGCGTTAATTTTATATCGATTTCCTCTCTGATCAGTCACAATCCTTGGTTCTACTAATTCTATGAAAACATATGTTTTTCCTTGTTGTCTCAATTTTTCAATTTTACGAGTTTGATATTCAATATTGAGCTCTTTTTGAGATTCATTAATTTGAAGTTTTCTTTCAGGTAAATTTTTGATATTAATACCTAAATAATCTTGAAATCTCTTAGTTTCTTCAATCCATCTTGTAATACTTGTTTCTAATGATTCACTTGTTCCATTAAATCTCCTGAAAACAGCTTTAGTCCCATTTGCTATAGCATTTTCCAAGTTAACTGTATGATATGGATCTTGAACAATTTCACCAGTCAATTGAAGTTCGATCGCATGAATGGCAGAAATACAACAAAGATAAGCTAAATCAAGTAAATCATTAGTATTATACTGTACATCAATTACACGGATTTCTATCCGATTTCTCGAGGGTAATTCATCATTGTCATCGCTAATATTAGTAAAAGGACCTCTGGGAGTGATATCTACTAAGCGATCTCCACGATTATTAGTAATAACCTTTTTGGAAAACTCATCTTTTTCAAATCCTATTTTTAGTTTATATCTCATTCGCCCATAATATCGCATTGGAATCAAAGCTGGACGATTTTCAGGAATCTCTATCAAAGCAAATCCATTTGATTTAAGAACAGTACTGTTAGCACATCGATTACTAGCAATATTGTTCCAATTTCCTCTATATATATGTGAATTTGCAGAAATCCCAATTATTTCTGGAAGATAGTCCCATAAATAATTGTATACTACTTTCATCTCTTCAGGAGTCATTAAACCGCCCTTCTTTTGAACAGAAACGTTAATATGAGTACCTGAAATTGGATTTGGGTCACTCTGTATTGGGTGAAGGCTTTGGGCAAGTATCTTCACTCCAAGCTGTTTCGCAGCTTCAGTTAATAATTTTCTTCCTTCTTTTACAGCTTGTTCCAACAAGGTTGGAGGTAGAGGTAAAGTAACATATTCTATTTGTGAAGGAGAAGGTTCAGCATCAAGTCCTCGTATTTTGATTTGAAGTGAACTAAGAAAATTTTGATCTTTTTCAAGAATCTCAGCGGATTTTACCATTATATCATCTGCTACTTTTGCTAACCTTCCGTTCTTATTAATAATAAGAAATTCTTCCTCAATTCCGCATAAAACTTGATAATCTTTATAAATATCTGGATCAAGTTCTTCTGTTTTTTCATGAAATAACATGAACGCTCATTCTTGCTCAGGTAATTAATCTCATTTAATATTAAATGTAATTATTATTAAAAAATTGCGATAAGTGAATGTTCTTGAAAAATCAAGAAAAAGAAATAGAACTCAATTAATAAAGTACTATTAAATAATTTTTAACGAAATTTAATAGTGTTTTTTACATTATCAAATATTAAGCACTTTCATTAATTTAAATTGAATTTTTATGAAAAAAATAAAAAGAGCAATTGTTAGTGTCTTTGATAAAAGCGGCATAATTGAGTTTACTAAAGTATTAAATGAGGAATTTGGAGTTGATATTTTATCTACAGGCGGTACCGGTAAATTATTAGAAGAAAATGGAATAAATTATACAAAAATTTCTGATTTTACTGAATCACCAGAGATGTTTGATGGTAGAATCAAAACATTACATCCAAAAATTGGAGGTGGTATTTTATATCGTAGAAGTCTTCAGAAAGATATTGAAGATGCTAATAAGTATAATATTAAACCAATTGATATGGTTATTTGTAATTTATACCAATTCAAAGAAGCAATTGAAAAACCAGAAATAGCGCTTGATGATGCATTAGAAATGATAGATATCGGAGGACCAACGATGATTCGTGCTGCAGCAAAAAATTTCCCTGATGTTATCGTAGTTCCAAGCCCAGAATATTATGATGAAATTATTCAAGAACTTAGAGAAAATAAAGGAGCAATTACTGAAAGATCTCGAATTATCCTCGCACAAGAAGTTTTTTCAATTATGGCAGATTACAATGCTTCTATTGCTAATTATCTGCAAAAATATTATAATCCAGAAGCTTTATTGCCCAGTACAATAATAAGAGTATATGAAAAAGTACAAAATTGTAGATATGGAGAAAATTGGGATCAAGTAGCTGCCTATTATAAAGAAAATTCTGCTGAATATGGTCTTCATAATCTTATTAAACTTGGTGGAAAAGAAATTTCTTTTAATAATTATTTAGATATAGATTCTTGTATTCAAATCCTTTTAGACTTTGGTAGCGAGCATTACGTCACGGCAATTTTAAAACATACAAGTCCTAATGGTGTAGCAATTGATAAAAATAATCAATTAACATCAGTGAAAAAAGCATTCAGTACAGATCCTTTATCTGCATATGGAGGGATTTGGGGAGTTAATAAAGAATTGACTAATGAAGTAGCTGATTTTATTGTTAATAAAGAGAAAATTTTTATAGACGTTATAATGGCACCTTCCTTTGAACAAGAGGCTCTAGAAACATTGAAACGCAAGAAAAATTTAATAATTATAAAATATAAAGATTTCCTTGATAAAAGAAATGATATATATAAAAATCTAGAAATTAGAGGGGTATTGGGGGGAATTCTTGTTCAAGAATATGATAGTAAACCAGTTATCAAAGATTGGAATGTTGTTAGTAAAAAAAAAGTGAATGATGTTGAAAAAGAAGCGCTTTTCTTTGCTTATAAAGTTTCAAAATGGGCGAAATCGAATTCAGCATGTTTTGCTCAAATTTATGATAATGGAGTTTGTACAATTGGTATTGGTGCTGGACAACAGAGCAGAGTTCATGTAGTTAAGTTAGCAGCTCAAAAAGCAGTTGAATTTGGTCATAAAAAAGAATTAAAAAATTCATATATGGGAACAGATTCCTTTTTTCCATTCCCAGATGGTCTAGAAGTAGCTGTAGAAGCTGGAGCAACAGCTATTATAAACCCAGGGGGATCAATTAGAGATGAAGCTGTCATCGAACGTGCAGACGAATTAGGCTGCGCTTTAGTATTTTGTGGTAAAAGAGTTTTTCGACATTAACATATTAATAACTATATTAAAAAATTTTTTTAATTTGGCATTAAATTTTGATAAAAACATCTTTTTGAATACTTTTTTTTTAGGATAAAAAAAGTTTATAAAGTTCTAGACATAATTTTATTATACTTAGAAAAATCAATTTAACTTTTTAAATTAATACTTTGGATGAGGAGACTATATCTAATTATATTTTAGTAAGGGGGAAATCTGTTTAATATGGATTTTTTTCAGAAGAATTTAAAAGATACACTTCAAGCGATAAATAAATTAATAGATAATAATGTAACCATTGTAAATACTAAAAGAATTAGAAGATGTTACAATATTAAATCTTCAAATCGCTCTAAGATTAACTTCATTTGGAGAGCTCTAAAATATTGTGAAAAAGAAGGAATTTTAACCCTAAATGGAGTAGCAAATCCTAAAACTTACAAAATTATGACAAAAGAAAAAATCAATGTTAATGATGTGCTTTCCCAAATTGAGAAAAATAAAAAAAAATAAGTCTTAAACTAATTCTAGTTCAAGTAGTAAATTATTTAATTTAATTTTAGATTCCTCATCGTTCGGATTGTTTACCAATCGTTTTTGGTAAAATATTACATTTGGATATTTCAATTCAAGTTTATTAAATTTTTTTACCCAGATGTTAAAGGTGCCTAAGAGTTCATAAACCTCAGAATCTTCTTTTAAAGATTTTATTTCATCTTGCTTTTCTTTTAAAAAAAGAGTTTTATATTTTTTTTCACTAATGCCTTGATCTCTTAATAATTTTTTATTAGCTCTATGAATGAATATTTCCAAACCATTTCTCCAGTTAACATATTTCTCATTAATTTTATCGATAATTTCTTGAATAATTTTAATTTCTTGTGGATAAATAGTCTCTTCTTTCTTAGTTAGTATTTTCCTTATTTTTTGAAATTCAATTTCAAACTTCTTAGTATAATTGCCGACCATCTTTTCGAATTCAAAGAGAACCGTATTATAATCTTTAGCAAATAATACCTCATCACTGGAAAAAGTTAGAGATTCTTCATCAAGAGTCCCTTTAATCTTTCGATTTTTTACTAAATCATCAAAAATTTCTCTCAACAAGTCAATCTCTGCTTGGTTTAGATCTTTACCATAAAATAAATCATGAAAAGAAAAGAGGAAGCTATTTTCCAACATCAGGTTGCGAATTCCACGTTCTGTAAAGAAAAATATTTCTCCCTCACTTTCATGAAAAATTCCCTTTACTTTTCTATCAACTAATAAATCTTTGATTAGATCCTCAATTAATACATTTCCTAAGGAGATATAATCTTCTGATTTTGATTTATCGATTAACATATACTTTATGTCATTCTTAGCCTCTTCTATTTTTTGTTGATTAAAAATTAATAAATCTGCTTTCTTAAAATAAGAAATACCTAACTCATCAATGAATTTTAAAAAAGCTTCTAATTCTATTCCAGCTTTTTCAAGATATTCACTTATTTTTATTTGATCTTTTTGTTTTATCTCGTCTGCAATTAATTGTAAATTTTCATCAATTTTTGATAAGATATGACTTTTATCAATATTAAGTTCTTGAGAAATCTTGTTAATTTGGTTTGATTTATCGTCTTCATTAGAAATTAAACTAATTTCTTTGATTCCATTTTTTATGTATTTTGAATAATAAAAAATATCTTTTTTCTTATTCCAAATTCCACTTCGGTAATCCACGAATTGATCAAATACATCTAATAATAGGAGTTCTCCTATATTTAACTTCTCTGAGATTTTAGAAATATCAAAATAACCTACAATTTTAGAATTTTGAACTTCATTTTTAATTTTTTGAGTACCTAGATTAGTTAACCACTGTGTCCCTTTATGAAATGATGATAAATATTCTCTTGGTATATTATGAATTAATTTTATAAAATCTTCTTCCAATAACATTTCACGGTATGATTTTAGATCTATGATGCTCTCTTTGGCAGCCTCTAAATTAATTTCATCCTGGATTATTTTTAATGAAAAAAATATTTGTTGATCTTTTCCTTTCAAAAATTTTTGATTCATAGTGTCAGAAATATCCTTGATAATCCAATTAATAACATTTTGGGGGAGGAAATTATAACCTGCTACATCTATGGACCCATTTATTTGTAAATCTTCAATGAATTTTGATTTTAAATAATTATATGGATAAAAAAAACCAATATCCGAATAATATCCATCAATAATTTTTAGCTTATTCATTGTCTTTACAAAAGTGTTTAATTCTGAATCATTATCTATAATCTGAGAAAAGGTTTTACTGATTTGCTCGTCAGATATTTTCATTTCTTCCTCAAAGAACTTTTTTACTTTACTTTTTTCTAATTCGTATACAAAAACAATATTATCTTTTGTTTTTGTATAGAAATAGACTTTTTTATCCTTTAGATTAGACTCTGCGAATTTTTTTAAATACTCTTTTAATGTTAGATCGGTGTTTTTACTTATTAGAGTATAATTGTGCTTCTTCATTAAAAATTGATTTTTCAACAAGTTATTTATCTTTTTGGCTTCTATTTTCTCAAAATCATAATCAGTGAGTTGAGGAAAAAACTTTTTGAGAAGCCCTATTAGTTTAATAAAAATTATTGATGTTTGTTTTGCTTTGAATAAGGTTAATAATGATTTTGAAATTTTTCTAAAGTTATATAATTGGTCGAATTCTAAATCCTCACAATAATCCAGAAAATTTAAGAGAGAAATTATATTATCTTCTTTTTTCTCTATCTTAAGACTTTCTAAAATAATTTCTATATTCAAATTAGCTAATTTTGGTTTCATTCTAACTAATTCGAGTAAGAAATAGTGTATATTATTTCGAATATCTTCAGATTCATCCAGAAGCAATTTTAAAACATCCTGAGAATATTTATCAAAGTAATTTGTATTTGCTAGCATAGCAAATCCAATTATTATCAGTGAATTTATTTTTACTTTCATATTTTCAGATTGAAGAGACCGCTCAATTTTTTGTAAGATTCCATCAGAAATGAGATTTATGTTATTCTCAGCTAAGATACTTAAAATATAGGTTATAGGTACAAGATGTTTTTGTTGATCTAATAAATCTTGAAATTCTTCAAGAATTTTTATTATTCTATCAATTTTATTTTTACTTAAATATTTATTTAGTTTATCTACCTTATCAAGAATTAAGCTGTTTTGAAATTCTTCAAGATTAAACATATCTAATGAAATTATATATTTAATTGAATAAGAATTTTTTGAATTGCTCAATTTCTAAAATATCCTTAATATCTTGGAGTATAAATGTTGGTTTAGATTTTTCTAAACTTTCCCTAGCACCATGACCTGAAAGTAAAGCAATACTATTAATTTCTGCATTCTTAGCACATTCAATATCTGCGGGAAGATCACCAATATAATATATATTGTCTTTAATTATTGAGTAATTTAAGTTTTTCTTCATCTTCATTAATGCTGCGATAATTGGATAAGGATTTGGTTTTCTAAAGGGAGTATCATCACGAGAAATAAAAACAGTAAAATATCTATCTAAATGTAATTTTTGCTTAAAAAAATCTAATCTTTTTTTACTAGTGTTAGAAACAATACCTAATAGAATGCCGCCTTTTTTTAGTTGACTTAAAACTTCTTCCAGATTAGGTTTTAATGTTTCATACTTTTCATATTTCGGGTACGTACGTCTAAATTTAATGAAGAACAGATTTCTTTTCCAAATACTTGGAATGAAGTGTTTATAAATTCTATTTATTCGTTTAAAAGCTACCCATCTATTTTTTGAGTCTGATTCCTCGAATAGTCTCGCAAAATCTATTAGTCTCATGTTTTCTATGTTTTTCCATCGATAAAATTTATTTTTTATAAATTTAGATGCCGTATATTCAAGAGACTTCTGAGTAATAATTACTCCATCAAAATCAAACAGAATTATTGGTGGATGGGACATAAGTGTATTTTAAAGTGCTATTTAACACTTAAACTTATCTAAATTTAGCTTGACTTAAGAATAATAAATATTAAAAAAAAATTAAAAGTAGTATTTTAAATTTTATTGATCTATTTCATCTGGTTCAACCGACACGTGAGAAAGCAACCAGTCAAGTTGCTCTTCCTTCTTGTTAATATTTAAAACCGTTGGTAAAATCATGACTTCATCAGCTTTACCTGGCATAATGGTAAATTTTCCCGCTCTTAACATGAAAAACTCAAACACATCTGGAATCTCTTTTTTAAATCTCAAACTTTTAACAGGAAATCGTTCAGCTGAACTGAAAATACCAGCTTTGTGAATGATCTCGTTCCTTTCGATTTTATAGTATTCAAATCTTGTGCTAATAACGACTATCCCTAATATGAAAGCAAGAATTAATGACATCAACATATAAAATTGATAAGGTAATCCTATATAGACACTGAAACTGGCAAGTGGTAATGAGAAATATGGTAAAACTAAGAAAATAACAAGTAGTACAACAATTACTATTGCCAAAATCAAAACAAAGAATTTTGTTGAAGAGAAATCAAAAGCAGTGATAAATATATTTATAAAAAACACAATAAACCAAATATATCCTAACACTGAGTTTCCCTCTTCTCCAAGAAGTGATTGAATCAGCCATAAAACTAGACTTGTAGCTAATAAAGGCCAGAAAAAGATAACTTTGGGGTAGCTCCTAATATAAATTTCATTTGGGTACTTAGGTTGTTTTTTTTGTTCAGACATAAATTTTCACTTTTTTTTTTTTAAAAATTAAAGAGGATTATAAAAATAATAGATAGATGTGTTATTTAAATATTAGTATCTTTTAGAATTGGTTTAAAAGTTGGTTGAACTGATTTTACTCTCTACTTAATCTCCCTTATTTTTTAAAAAAATATTCAAAAAACTTTAATGATTCTCTTTAATATACTCAACTTTCTCTGTTATTATTTTTCTTTCCATCTTTACGTGTATACTACTTAGGAGAAAATCAATTTTGTTTCATATTTTTTTTAATTTTAAGAATTATATTTAATTATGCTAAGTTAATAGTTAAAAAAAAGAACTAATAGATTGTATCATTCTATAAGAAAGTTCAATTTGTTTGTTACCCTCATTACTTATCCCCATATGACCAGGAAGGAGATATTTTACATTCAAGTTATTCACATATTTGATCGAATTAATTAAGTTATTTAATGAACCTCCTGGAAAATCATATCTTCCAAAACTACCACCTGTGAAAACTAGATCTCCTGAAATTAATATCTTATTTCTAGAATCATAATAGCATATTGACCCTAATGAATGGCCTGGAGTATGAAAAATTTGAAATTTAAATTCAGAAGAAACTTTCACTTCATTTAGATTAGTTAATTCATTAATTCTTAAAGGAAAAATCTTGATTCCAAACAGATTAAGATCTAATCCAAGTATATCTGGACAAATTTGAGATTTTTCTCCTTTTTCCAAAATTTTAACAGTTTGACCGAAGGCATAGATCTCTGGAGGATCTTCTTTCAATTTTTTCATTAAAGAGTATAAACCTAAGACATGATCAACATGCTCGTGAGTTAAAAACACTTTAGTAATACTCTGGGGATCAAGATTGTGTTTGACCATGCCTTTAAATAAACTTTTAAGAGAGATACCATTACCCGTATCAAATAGAGCTAATTCGTTAGTTTTAGGATTTTTAATGACATATTGATTGCAATCTAACATTTGATTTTCTGAAAAATAGTAAAGATTTTTCAACACTTCTTTACCTTTTTTTTCAGATTCATTGGTGGAAAAGAACATTATTTTATTTCAATCTTTTTTAACTATTTAAAATTAAAAACCCATCCTTGTTTTAATGTTTTTCTCTTAAAAAATCGAATAATTTATTTAATTTAAGAGACCTAATTACATATGGATCCAGATGAACCCAATATTGAAAAATTGAAATCTAAAATAAGTATAGGAATAAAATTTTGGCTAGAATTTGAAAATAAAAGTATATTGGGTTCTGGATGGGCTGAATTGCTAAAGAATATTAAAAAAAACAAAGAAGGATCTCTAACTCAAGCATCAAAAGAGTGTAATTATTCTTATAAATACGCCTGGAATATTTTAAAGAGAATAGAAAAAAGAACTGGTAAATCTATTGTAATAACAGGGAAGGGGGGTCGTGGTGGAGGTGGTTGGGTAAAATTAAATGATTGGGGGCGTTATCTCCTAGAAATCTATGAGCAATACCTAAGAGAGATAACAAAAATCGAAAAGAAGCTTGGAGAATCAATGAAAGTGAGTTAATAAATATATTTTAATTTCAATCTTGATTATTTTCATTAAGGAAATTAGAAATACAATCTTTTAAAAAATTTTCCCGCCATGGAGTTAAAAAATGGAAGACCGCTTAGAACTATTAAGTGAAATAAAAGTATCAAATATTATGACAAAAGATCCACTTTTTACATTTCCAAATGAAAAAATCAGTGCCACTGAACTTTTAATGGTAAGGAAAAATATTGGTGGACTTCCTGTAGTTAAAGATCGCAAAAATAAGGAACTTATTGGTATTATTACACAAAGAGATATACGTCTTGCTAGATTTGCAATGAGCCTAGAATCACCCAATACTACTGTTAAAGATCTAATGTCCCCAGAACCTTTTGTTGTAAAAAAAGATGATACATTAATGTCTGTATTAGAGATAATGTTAGATAAAAAGGTCCAAAGATTACCTGTAGTAGATAAAAATAAGGAACTAATTGGATTAGTATTACATAACCAGATTTTAAAGACACTGTATGACCATATGAAAAAATAATT
>JBHLKB010000022.1:0-15034 GCA_048887205.1 Candidatus Hodarchaeota archaeon | reverse complement strand
GAAAATATTCAATGGGTTCTTTTAGCCGGTGATGCTCAAAGTAATTTAATTCCTATAAGAGAAGTATATAATCCAGATGTAATTTATGTACCCGAAACTTCAGAATGTTGTGGTATTAATAATTACTACAAACCAACGGATTTTTATTACGCAGATTTAACAGGAACTTGGGATAGTGATGGTAATGATATATGGGGTGAATCAGCAGCTTATAACGCGTATGGAATGGATGAGATCTCATGGACTCCTGATGTTTATGTGGGTAGATTCCCTGCGAGTGATGCAAATGAATTGGAGGAGATGGTTAATAAAACCTTAAAATATGAAAAAAATCCAAATATTGGAAATTGGATGAATAGAATGTTGTTAGCTGGTGCTATATCATCTTATTATGGATATCCAGATACAACAGATGAAGATGAAGCAAGATTAACTGAATATATTTGGAGTAATTACGTTTTAGATGAGATGACATTTACTCATTTACATAAGACTACTGGTAGTTTCACTCCAATTTCCCCAAATCCCCCAAATTCAGAAGCTGTTCTTGATAATAATAATTTTGATATTAACTTTGATTCGGGTTATTCTACAGTAATGTTTGCAGGTCATGGAGATCCAACAAGAATGGTTTCTGTAGGCATTAGTGGTTCTGTTTATGATAGTACAGACGCTTCTACATCTAGTAATATAAATATGCCCTCCCTATTTTATGGAGATTCTTGTTATAGCTCCTCTTATGATATATATGACAATACTATTGGTGAACTTTTAATAAAAAGATCTAATGCTGGGGCGATTGGTTTTATAGGGGCATTGAGAGCTTCTTGGTATTTTCCAGATGATGAAGATTTGAAATATTTAAATCGAGCAAATACAAAATTATTTTGGAAAGCATTCTTTGAAGAGAAAAAGTATCAACAAGGTAGAACGTTATATGACTCGAAAGTAGCTTATATGAATAGTGATATATTCACTTCTTCTTATACTATGAGATATGAACCAGAAAGAAAAAATGTTTTAACCTATAATCTTCTTGGTGATCCCGAGGTTGATATCTATACGGATAAGCCACTTAACGTTACTAATCCATTTATAGAGACTATCTATGAGGGTCAATTAGTTTCAATAACTATTTTAAATAATCAAAGTAAGCTAGTTCCTTACGCAAGAGTACACTTGGAAACTGCTGATGGAAAATATTATACAGTTTATGCAGATAAAAATGGTATTGCTAAATTCCGACTTCCCGCGCAAGCTAATGAAACCTATTATGTCACAATAACAGGGCATAATTTAATTCCATCCTACTTTAATTTTACTACACTTCCAGATAGTTCTAAACCTCAACTAATTGGCTTAAAGTGCATTCCTGAGAATCCCACAACCTCGAAAATAATAACTTTCAATATCGAAGCTCACGATAATCGTTCAGGAATGGAATCATCATATATTATTTTATCTAAAAATAATTTTACTGATAGTATTTATTTTGGATTATCAAATAATTTTGAAGAAAGTAGTGAAATATTTTCAATTAACGCGGATAGATTAACACCAGGTGAATACTCTTACATAATTGTTATAAGAGATTATGCAAATAATACTAACATCTATTATAATTCAAGTTTTGAATTAACAATACCAACACCCATAATTGATTATGTACTTATAATTTCTGTTGTTTTGATTATAGGAGTTGGAGGAATTTCTGTTTTTGTCCTTTTCAAAGAATTAAATAAATACTCACATATTGTTAGAGAGATATAAAAAACAAAAGTAAAGAGAGAATTTATTTATTCCTTTTTAGATTTATCTCTCTTCAGATCTAATAGAAATAATATAGAACTAATGGTCCCAAATACACCTTGAATAATTAAAGCTAAAGCTATTAAAAAAACAGCTAGGAGATCATTAAACACAAATAAAAAGATTATGATAAAGATTCCTGCTAAGGTAAATTTCAATACTGAAGATAATTCACTAATTATAATTTTCCGTGTTTTGGATGTTTCCAATCTAGCTTTAAGTTCTTTTTGGTATTTTTCTTCTCCAACTTGCTTTATATACCAACTTCCCTCTATATTATTGGCAAATAGAAAAATACTCCACCATAAAATAAAAAAACTCAAATAGAAATCTAATGCTCCTAAAATTACAATTGGGATTTGCATTAAAATCATTCCTCTCCAGCCAAGTCGCCTTGCTATCTTATTAGTCTCTAGTTTTAATTCTTTTGTAATATATCTCGTACTTAGCATATCAAGTAATCTACCTACTACTGTTATCAAAGTATTCAAAAAGAATTGATACCATTGAGTATTTTGTAGTATTAATTGTAATATCATTATCAAAAGCACAGCTTTGTTTAATCCTTTTAAATTTAACGTTCTATATGAAAAAGTTTAATTATTAGCTTTTATTATTCCTACTTACTTATAACCATATAAGTAGGTATTTTATAATAAAATAACCGAACTTATATAATGGTTACAAAGTATTTTTAAAAACCACATGAATTAACAGCAATTCGCTAAGCGCCGGAAGTTAAACTTTTTCACGTTGACAATAGTACTTCTGTTGCGATATGTAAATCTCTGCGATTAGCATGCAGAATCAGTGGGAAATGTCAAACTGTAAATTCGTTTACGGTCATGGTGTTAAAGGAAAATACCCGGTCCCATCCGAACCCGGAAGCGCCTATTTATGTGGTTCTTAATATACTGATTCTTTTGATTTATCTAAAAATAAGTTTTTATATTATTAATTATATCCTTAATTATCACTTAATAATTGTTTAATTTTAATCTTGAAAAAGTGGAAACTTATTCTAAAAACTATTGGAAGAAAGTGGTTTCTATTTCTTGTAGTCATTATCATCATTGTAGCAATATATAGTCCAATAGTAGCAATCTGGATGACAGGTATTACTTTAGTGTTGTTTTTCTTATCATATATTCCCAGATTTCTTTTCAAAAATAAATTGCAAAAATTTATGAAGAAATTTTATAAAATTGAAGACGAGCTAATTGCACGAAAGTTTAAGAGACCTCTCCAAAAAATACAAGATAAAATGTTTGAGCTCTCGCAAAAACAGGAAAAGAAAAATTGGTTAATTGTTTTTTTAAATAAACAGTATATTTTTTATCATCAAGAAACTATTGAAGCCTATGAAAAGTTTCACAATAAAGGTTATAGTGAAAAAGAGATACTTGATAATTTGAACGATTATAAAATTACAACTAGGGCAGAGATTAAAGCAATTAAAGAAAACTTGGTTAAACTTGACAGACTTAGTGAAAGAGAAATCTCTGTAAAAGAACACAGAGAAAAGCAAAGATTTACTTAAATTAGTTTAAGAAATTTATCGTCTTTTTCTTCCCTTTTTAATGGTAGAAAATTCAATTATTATTCCCAATAAGGATTCTGTATCCATATATGCATATTTTAGACCAATTATTTTACCAGTTTGTAACACTCCAATACCTTCTTGCTTAAATTTTTCTATAACAGCTTCTAAATCATCAACGTTATAACATATATGATGTATTCCTTCTCTCCCTTGATCTAAAAACTCTTGATGAATAGATTCTCCGCTTCCAGGTTGTACTAATTCAATATCAGTACCATTAAAAAGTTGACTAAAAGCGCCAGTAACTGTCCATTTCGTCTCCTTTCCTCGAAGTACAATTTTCATTTCTAGCGGACCTAATACAGTGAATTTGGGGATACCAAAAAATTGTTCCATTACACTTGCTTGTTTCCTAATATTTTTATACACATAACCTAATTGGCTAATTTTTAGTGCATTAAAATCAAAATTAATAACATTTCGCATTTTATTTGTGCTTATTTCTAATTTTAATTGATAATATTTCTTTAAGTTTGTATAAATAGATTTATATCAAATTAAAATAAGAATAAAAAAAAACTTAAATTAGTCAATCTCTCCAAAATCTAAATCGAAACTATAGTGTTTTCTTATTGGTTTTTTAACATTCCAGATACATTTTAATCCCTTTTCAAATTGGACTAGATCACCTTTCTTAAATTCAATTTTTTCTCCAGTATTCGAGTCAGTAACTTCTACTTCTCCTTCTAAAATATAACAAGTCTCAGTATCGCCATACGACCAATCAAATTCACTAACTTCTTTACTCCATGTTCCCCAAGATTTAACATTTAATTTATCTAATTCTTCTTCAGTAGGGCTTTTCTTTTTCATTTTCATATTATATCACCTTATAAGTATATCTATGAATTCTTCTAATAAAAAGCTGGTAATAATTATTATATTAACATTAATAAAATTTATTTTAAAAATGTCTTTTAATGATTTAAATTTGAAAAAACAATAAAAAACAAAAATAAAAAATTATTATTCAATTCAATCGATTTCATAATATCGTTTCAAAAAAGAATATTAATTCGTATCTAGATTATAATTATAAAAAAAATTAATAATCTTAGAAAAAAGCTCCAGAAGATTGATATTTAAAAATTAACGCCCAAAAACTAAGAAGAGATTACAAGAATGCCACAGAAGTTTATACTTAAAATATTGACCGCAGGAGATGGTGGTGTAGGAAAAACAACACTCCTGCATCGTTATGTGGAGGGAAGATTCTCAGCTGAGACAAAAATGACTATAGGTGTCGAGTTTTTCTTAAAAGAGACAGAAATTGACTCTAAGCAATGTACTTTGCAGCTTTGGGACTTCGGAGGGCAAGAGAGGTTTCGTTTTTTACTTGAAAGTTATGTATTAGGAGCAAAGGGAGCTCTACTTATGTTTGATCTCACCCGGATCACTACTTTGGAAAATTTGCAACAATGGATTAATATTGTTCGTAAAGGTGACCCAAACCTTCCCGTTCTCTTCTTAGGTACAAAGTTGGATCTAGATGATGAGATTATGGTTGATGATGATTATGCAATGTCATTTCTAAATGAATTTAATTTAATTGATTTTCTCAAAATTTCTTCTAAGACGGGTGAAAATGTCAATAAAGCTTTTGAAATTTTAACCAGAAAAATATTAGAGCGTCAAGCCTATTGAAATCCAATACCAATTTAATTGTTATTGATTCTAATTTCATTTTGCTTCCTTTTCAGTTTAAAATAGATTTTTTTAATGAAATCAGGTTAAAGATTGAAGGAAAACTAAAATTTATAATATTTCAACAAGTTTTAAATGAATTAGAATCTAAAAGAAAAAGAGATCCGAAAGCTACTGATTTCGCAAGGTTCCTTGATTCAGGGTTATCTTATTTAGAAAGAAATAAAGACGCGTATAATATTGAAATCCTAGAAAATTGTAAGGAAAATAATGAGACTACAGATGATTTCTTAATTAGAATGTTAAAGGACCTAAAAAAAGAAAGTCAAAACGTATACTTAGCTACTAATGATTCAGATTTGCGGAAAAAGGTAAAAAAGGAAGGAATTAGTATTATCTTCTTAAGACAAAAGAAATATTTATCTATCGATAGAGCTTAAAAAAATATAAAATAGTTAGTGCATTTTAAAGCTTCAACTAGAAATAAATATAATTTGTTAATCTATAGGTTAATTAATAATCGAAAGCTAAAAGTAATCTTCGAATTTGAGGAAAGTTAATGTCAAAACCGATACTCTTGAAGATAATTACGGCTGGAGAGGGTGGTGTAGGAAAAACAACACTACTTTATAGATATATAGAGGGCAAATTCCTAGCTGATACAAGAATGACAATAGGGGTAGAATTCTTCCTCAAAGAGGTTAATATAGAAGATAAGAAAATATTACTTCAAGTTTGGGACTTTGGTGGACAGGATCACTTTCGACCTCTATTAAAGAATTATGCAGCAGGAGCGAGGGGAGCATTATTACTCTTTGATCTCACCAGACCATCAAGTTTAGAGAGAATTGAACAATGGGTTAATATCTGTAGAAGTGAAAATCCTGGCATTCCTATTATATTCTTAGGTACAAAATTAGATTTAGAAGATCAAATTACAGTTGATGATAATTTTGCTTTAAAGTTTAAAAAGAAATTTTGGTTTTTTGAATACTTAAAGATTTCATCTAAAACAGGTGAAAATGTTAATTTAGCGTTCGAATTATTAGCAAAAGAACTTGTTAAAAAGTTATAAAAAGATATTATCTCAAAATTTTCATATCTATAATCTATTAAATACTATTTTTTTGATATTTTCTTTGCTTAAATGAACTGGATTGTTTTTTAAGCCCACATTTTCTACTATTTTATCAATATCTTTGACCTTAATCCCGTATTTTCCTAAGCGATCAATTTTTAACTCATTAGTCCATCTTTTAAGCGTTTCTATTAATTTTATACAATATTTATTTATATTCTGTTCTAATACAGGGGATCCATCCGTTATTAATGCTCCTATTTGTGCGTGTTTCCTTAAACTTAGTTTACCAGTGGGTCCTTGTTTTTGCAACATTTCAACGTTCATTTTAGTAGCTTCCGCTAGAAGAGTACCGCATATTACGCCATGAGGAATTTTGAATACTCCTCCAATTGGAGAAGCCAACCCATGTATAATTCCTAAACCTGCATTGGCAAGAGTAATTCCGGATATTAATGACCCGTAAGCCATCGCCGAGCGAATATTGATATCTGCTGCGCCAGTTGAGCATGCTAACAAAATATTTTCACTAATAAATTTCATACCAGAATATGCTAACGTGTCTGTAATTGGACTTCCTTTTGGGGAAACATAAGATTCAAGGAGTTGTGTAAAAGCATCCATCCCACAAGCCGCTGAGACTGACGGGGGGCAAGAAATCATAAGTTCAGGATCAATTATAGCAATATTTGGTATTAAATTGTCATGACGAAGTGATTTTTTAAAACCATCAGGACCAATTTCACTAATTACTGCATTTTTGGTTGCTTCGCTTCCTGTTCCAGACGTAGTTGGAACTGCAATACATGGAATTTTTTCTCCATCATGTTTTTTATTCCCAACTCCCTCTAGGTAATTTTTAACTGAATCTTCTTTTGTTAACATAGCTGAAATTGCTTTTCCTGCATCAATAACGCTCCCTCCACCAATACCAACAATTGAATCTAGATTTTTTTCCCTAAATCTTGCTGTAGCTTTATCAATAAGAGATGGAGAAGGTTCTTCTGAAATTGAAAGCTTTGAAAAATTGATTTTCTTATTCTCTAAATTTGAAGTAATCTCATCCCATTTCCCTGATTTTTCAAGTGAGCTTTCACCAATTACAAATAAAATATTATTTCCGAATTTTGGAATAATATTATAGAGTTCACCTAGTTTTCCAGCTCCAAAAATAATGTGTGGAATTCTAGCAAAGTTGAAAGGAAGAATCATAACATTTACCTTTTATCTTTTTATAAGGGCGTAAAAATTGTTATATTAGACTATGAATCTCTTTATAATAGGTAAGATTTATAATTTACTCTAGATAATTTGTTTTATACCATAATTACACCATTGGTGATCTACAATTAAAAAAGTTCATGAAGCGGATTTTAAATATCGAGGTGGAGAATCTGGTGTGAAATATCTTATGAGAGGACCTTCGATAGACTGGGGAGTTATTTTATTAAAACCGGGTGAACTAATGGGTGATAAAGCACACGGGCATAATATCATTGATGAAACATTTTATTTCGCGGAGGGTGATGGTACAATGATCATTGATGATAAAGAATATGAAGCACCTCAAGGAAGTGTATTTTTATGTGAACCAAAAGAAATGCATAATATCAGAAATGATTCTGATAAACCTATAAAAGTTGTATTTATTAAAGGTGGATTTTATCCTGAGGATAAAATCTAAAGTATTTTAATTAATTAAAAAAGAGTAATCAAGTATGGCTAAGAAAAAAGGAAAAGGAAAAAAGAGAGGTGGTCCTCAGGAAGAACCTGTAATTACCCGCGTTAAATTCCCTAATAAAAAATTAGGAGAAATATTTGGGCGAGTTGTAGGGATTCTTGGAAACGATCGAATGGAGGTTTTTTGTGAAGATGGGAAACATAGAATCGGGAGGATACGAGGAAAAATAAAAAAAAGGGTATGGATAAGGATCGCAGATCTTGTAATAGTGAATCCGTGGGATTGGGAAACAGAAACTGCAGATAAGATGGGGAAATGTGAGATTACTTGGAGATATATGAAACATGAGATTTCTTGGCTCGAGAGAAAAAATAAAATACCCGAGATTTTAAAAATAAATAATATACCCCTCTAAAAGGAAAAATTCATCAAATTATTAGATAATATTATAAATATGTTTCTAATAAGAAGAAAAATTTAAAATCCTAATAAAAAGCAAAAATTTTTAATTTTGCAAATTATTAATAGTATATACTAATTTTCCAAAAAATATTTTAAAAAACCCAAATTCAAATAGGAATCGTGAATAAATTTGGCAGACCAAGAGGATGAAGTAAAGAGAGTTGAGATTAAAGAATTTAGTTTCGAGGACACTATCAGCAAGGAAGGATTCGAAGAAAAAGAAGATTTAACAACACTTTTTGCAGTGAGAACAACAATAAATCAAGAAAGTAATATATTAAAGCAAATTTTTTACAGGTTTAAGATTTTAGATGTAGTTCCTGATATAAGAGCTATGCTCGTATCTCCTTTGCTACCAGGCTATGTATTTTTTGAAGCCCCTCAGAAGAGAGATGTACAAATAGCAGTTCAAGGTATACCTCATATTAAAGGAAGAATTGTGCAAAATATTAAATTATCTGAATTGAAGCACGTATTATTACCAAGAAGTGTAACAGAATACTTAGAAGAAGGTGATACTGTTGAAATCATAAGTGGTGTATTCGAAGGTTCGAGAGCAATTGTGATGCGTATGCCTCATGATTCAAGTGCAAGTGAAGAAGTCGTTGTAAGACTTCTACAGGAGGAAACTCCAATAACCATTAAAATTCATGGAGATTATCTTAAACTTGTCGAAAAGAAGAAACCAATTGAAGAACCCATTCCAGCAGTAAAAGTTTCTGCTGACACAACCACAGATATTGAAAAAGCTATAAGTTTTGAAGATGAACTTGAAGATTTCGAAGAAGAAATTTCAGAAGGGATTAAAAGTGATGAGATTGAAGAATATCCTGATGAGGAAGAAGAAGAGGAAGAAGATGAATGGGCAAAATTTGATGGCTTCTAAGTCTAACTTCCAAATTTTAGTATAAATCCTTCATATAGACATCAATTTTTCCATTTAATTGTTAAGGAAACCTCTATTTGATTATTTTCAAGAAGATTCACGAGATTTTGTGAGAAGTTTGTTGCGTATACCTAAAGAATTTCTTTAATAAAAGAATTTTTATAGATAGACTATTATTAAAGAAATTAAAGAGATGTGTTTATCACTTAAGAAATAATTTTGAGTTAAATGATAAAAAATATTTTCATAATGAAGGGGAACACTGGTGAGTTAATCTT
Source organism: Candidatus Hodarchaeota archaeon (assembly GCA_048887205.1). Classification (GTDB taxonomy): domain Archaea; phylum Asgardarchaeota; class Lokiarchaeia; order Sigyniarchaeales; family SOKP01; genus Loki-b32. Next base: position 5,593 of record JBHLKB010000022.1, on the reverse strand, counting down.
CTATAAAACTTACGAAGATATTTTTAACGTTAAATTAACTAGTAGTTTCTTAAGTGCGATTTTCTCATTTGTAAAACAAACACTAAAAACCGAAGAATTATCAGAAATCGAAGTTGGATTATTTAGGTTTATATTCGAGATTGAAAAAATTGGAAAAGATGAGTTATTATTTGCTCTGTTTAGTGATCGTACTGATAATCTTGTAGAGATTAGAAATCAATTGAGAGAAATTAAGAATCAATTTTTAAAAAAGTATGATGTTGCCTTACTTTCCGTTAATTTCGATGGTGAAATCTCAAAATATTTTGAGTTTGAAACAAATATTAATGAAATTATGGAAAACCATGGTCAATTAGTCTCTGAGGAAATTAAAAAAGATTTATTAAACATTTTTAATGAATTACACACATTTTCTTCTTTCGTTGTTTCTTCAGCTTTATTAACCCAAACAGGACGAGTTATTGTCTCCTCTTTAGAACCAAATATACTCTCTGAAATTATTAGACTTTTAGAAGGAAGATTTATATCAGGTAACTTTAGAGTAAATGAATTGATCTCTTTAGAAAATTTTGGTGTTTTATCTTTAGTTGGAATTGATGAGCATTTCATATCAGTAATTCAATTTAAAAGTAATTGTCCTTTTGAGACAGGTTTAGTCATCTCGAAAAGGTTTTCGAATAGGATACAGAAATTGATTTGTTAAATTTAAAGAATCCGTTTTTTCAGAAATCGATCATTATTATTTATTTCATAAAAAGGTTTTTTAAAAAGAATTACAATATTTTGAATATCGTATATTTGTTTTCCAAAAATTAAAAAGCATATACCGCTTTTCCTTAGTATAAATTAGTTATCTTAAAAATTTTTGTATTAAAAAATGGGGTTAAAAACAATGTCAAGATATATGAATCAAGCTATTAATGATGAAATTCTCGAGAAATTAAGCCTTAAAAATCGATATAATTTTATAAACAGTAATCTAATGCCAATTTTATCACCAGAACAGTTCAATTTCCTAAAAAGTGTTCAAAAATTTTGTTTACGGTTTGAAAAGAAAAATAATATTACGCATGGACCTGATGAGGATGTTTACGAATGGATTCCCGCATTCGGTGCAGAAGGATATGTTACAAGAGCGCATAATTTTGAAATGATCGATATTAATTATGAACAATATGGAGCTGCAGCTGATCTCCTTCGAGTTCTTGCTTTAGACAGCTTCGATACACAATTTTGTATGGGTATCGGAGCTACAGTTTTAGCGATTAATCCTATTTATGAGCACCATGAAAATGTTCCGGTGAGACTTGAAGCTTTAAAAGATTTAGTCATAGGTGAAGCTCCTGGTTGTATTTGTATTACTGAACCTGAGAGAGGTTCTGATGCAGTCCACCAATTAACTACCTGTGATGAGCAGGAAGATGGTAGTTTTATATTAAATGGGGAAAAAATTTATAATACGAATGCTCCCAAATCCAAATGGGCTGTTGCTTATGCCACTGCTGAGCAAAATAATGGTAACTTAATGGCTCAATTTCTTATAAATACCTCATGGGAAGGATGGAAGTGTGATCGGATATATATTCCTTACGTACCGAAACTATATTTAGGACACGAGCATTTTGAGAATTTAAGAGTACCAGAAGAATATATATTGGGGCCAGTCGGAAAAGGCAGAGAACATCTTTTTGAGGGTTTAGTACCCGAAAGGATTGGTATTGCTTATGGGGCAATCGCCCAATGTTGGGGTGCTGTATCTCATGCAGCAATTTATGCTAACATGAGAAAACAATTTGATCAAGAGATCCTGAAATTCCAGGGAGTTGGCTTTCTATTAACAGATTTGTGGGCGAAAACTACTAATTTGACCATAGGATTACTAAAATTTTGCGAAGCATATGATCAAAAAATGGAAAAATTTGAAGGGAAAATACCATCCAACATTTCTAGAGCCATGGTTGCTAGTGCCTCTCAATTTAAATACCATTGCACCAATCTTTCTAAAGAAATTTGTTATGAAGCTGCCAACCTTATGGGAGGAGCAGGATTATCTGATAATACACTAATGGAAGACTATGTTAACATCTCCAGAATTCAAGAAATTGTTGGAGGATCGAGACAAATACAGCAGTATATCATGAGTATGGCCCTAAGACAACTTTTCAAAATGCTATAAAATATTTTTTTTTCCATTTCTTAATAATAACTCCTTTTAATCTATACAATATTATTAAAAATTAATTCTGGTAATGATCTTAATATAAAATTAGATTATATGTGATTTAAGTTGGAAGAATTACTAAATATCGCGAAAAATGCATTTCCACCTGTATCTGGATCTGAAAAAGTAAAGGGAATTCAAGAAGAAGTTGAAGTTTTATGGGATAAATGGGGTATCCCACACATTTACGCAAAAACAGCAAATGATGCATATTTTGCGCAAGGATATATCCATGCAAGTCATAGATTATGGCAATTGGAATTCTTTAGAAGAGTATCTTCTGCTGAATTATCAGAAATTGTAGGTGAAGCTACTCTTGATAGAGATAAACATTATAGAATTATTGGATTACATCGAATTGCGAAAAAATGTGCAAAGAATTTAAGAAAAAATCCAAATAATGAAATATTACTAGGATTGAATTCATATGTAGAAGGGGTGAATAGCGGTATTAAAAAATCTCTTCAAAATCTACCAGTTGAGTTTGCTGTTCTTAATATTAAACCGCGAGAATGGAATTTAGAAGATTCCCTTAAAATTGCTAGTTTAATTGAGTGGGGATTAGGTAATTGGAGTTACCCTTTAGAAGTATTACGTGAGCATTTGATTAAGGAATTAGGAGTTGAAATGGCAAAAAGTATTATTCCTCTCTATTCGGGTGCAAAACTAGAAAAATCGAAGGGTAGCAATGGATGGGTTATTAGTCCCAATAAGTCAACATCAGGAGCGGTGTTATTTGCTAATGATCCACATCTAAACCTTACTTTACCAGTAATATGGATTCTTATGCATTTAATTTGTCCAGATTTAAATGTTATAGGATCAACCTTTCCAGGATTACCTAGTGTAATATTAGGACATAATGAAAAAATTGCCTGGGGTGCGACTACTGTTACAACAGATAATGTTGATCTATTTAAACTAGAGATAAATCCAGATAATGAAAATCAATATAAATACAATGGGAAATGGGTCGATTTTATAACTGTTAATGAACCAATTAGAATTCAAGGTTCTCTTGAACCACTTGATTATAAAGTTAAAATGACGAACTTTGGACCAGTTGTTGAATATATTGAACTGGAGAATAAAATACATAGAATCAAACTCCCAGGAAAATATGCTTTACAATGGACTAGTTATGTGGCCAATTTAGAAGATTCAATAGAGAGTTTTAGAATGATAAATCTAGCTGTTAATTGGAGTGAATTCCGTGAAGCTTTAAGCAAAATGACAGTGACACCTCAAAATTTTATATATGGTGATATCGAAGGCAATATTGGTCATCAACACGGAGGAAAGCTCCCAGTGCGAAGATATGGAGATGGAGCAACAGTAACTCCTGGAACAGAAGAGAAATATAATTGGAGTGGCCTTGTCCCCTTTGAGAAAATGTTTTCAATATATAATCCTAACTATGGATTTGTATATACTGCAAATTATAACGAAGATAAAGCTCCTAATGGTGTACTTCTCGCTCAAGATGTAGCTCAACCTTACCGCCAAATGAGAATTAAAAATTTACTCCAATCAAAAGAAATTTTCTCAATTCAAGATTTCAAAAATTTTCAATTGGATCTGTTTACTGAAGAAGCACCAGAAGCATTACCTATAATGATAAAATACGTGAAGGATAAAGTACATACGGAATTTCATAAGGAAATCCTTTCTTTATTAGAAGATTGGGATTACAAATTAACTAAAAATAGTGTTGCTGCTACAATATATAAAATTTGGCGTCAAGAAGCCTTAAAAGTTATCTTGGTTCCTTTAATTGGAAAAGAATTATTCGATATTTATTTGACTTCAAATCCATTTGAACTTGAGAGACTTTTCAAATTATATGATAACGATGTTGATGAACTTAAGCAATTATTATTCGATGCACTTAAAAACTCAATAAAATTCTTAACAGAAAAATTTTCTTCAGATTATAATAAATGGAAATGGGGAAATCTCCATAAAGTGGTTCTAGCTCATCCATTTTCTCAGGCTAATGAAGCTGCAAAAATATTAAATATTGGACCATTTAAAGTTGGGGGGGATTCTAATACACTTAACAATGGTTCTTATGATCCAATGAATAACTATGAAGTTATTGTCGGACCATCATTCCGCCAAATTCACGATTTATCTGATTGGGATAAATCAATTGGAGTTATTCCTGGAGGGCAATCTGGTTTAGCATTCCATAAACATTACAGCGATTTAATGAAATTATGGGTAAAAGGGAAATATATTCCTCTTTTATTTACGAGAGAAGCGATCTCACAAAATATAGAGGGAATATATAAACTTATACCCAATTAAAACATTCAAAAAGTGTTTAAAAATAGAATAATTACTTTAACTAAAAATAAAAAAGAATTTAATTATATTAAGAAACCGACATCTTAAATAGCCTTCTTAATGCAAGAGATATAATATATTGTTGTATTTGACGACTTCCTCCTACAATTTCCTGAATTCTCGAAATATTTAAATAATCTTGCATTAATGTATTATCAGATAATCCGGCACCACCCATTAAATTTGCTGCTTCATAACATACTTCCTTTGAAAGTGCTGTAGCTTGATATTTGAATTGACTTGCTGAAGAGACCATAGCTTGGCTAATGTTCCTAGGAATATTGCCCTCAAATTTCTTGAATTTCTCATCGAACCCCTCACAGAACTTTAACAAACCATGAGTTAAGTTACTCGTTTTAGCCAAGAGATCTGCCAATAAAAAACCTACTCCTTGAAATTTTAATATTTCTTGGTCAAATTGTTTTCTCAGATTAGCATAAATTATAGCATGTGAGAGAGACCCCCAACATTGGGCAATAGCTCCATACGCAATCGCGATTCTTTCTGGTACCAGACCTTCAAACAGATGCTCTCGTCCTTTACCTACTGGTCCTAGTATATATTCTTTTGGAACCCTTAAATTGGTTAATTTCTCTTTTCCTAACCAAACTTTAGGAGTCCAAGGTATTCCAACTCGTTCACAACTCCATCCTTCCCAGTTTGTATTAATTAAAAATTGAGCCATCATATTCCCATTATTTTGCTCGGCAGTAGCATACGCGACCACCCATTTTGATTTAGGAGCATTTGTATTAAAGATTTTTTCGCCATTTAATATAAAGCTACCATCCTCCTGCTCATCACAGGTAGTAAGTTGATGTACCGCATCAGAACCCCTTTCAGGCTCAGTAATAAGAATTGCTCCCGGAGTTTGCCCAGTCACTAATTCCTTTAACGCATCAAGCCTTACTGGAACATCTTCATGGTGTTCATAGATGGGATTAATCGCTAAAACTGTAGCGCCCCCCGCCATAGAAAATTGGGGATCAAAGTTATCAACTGCAATTGTGCGAAGCATATCCA
>JBHLKB010000021.1:0-15061 GCA_048887205.1 Candidatus Hodarchaeota archaeon | reverse complement strand
AACATTACTCCCAAATCAATACTAACAGATGTCCATAAACTGACAGGAATAAATATAACCATTAATTCAATTGCTTTACGCTTTTTATTTGACAATTTCTGATAATCCCCAATCCATTGAATAATTTTTTTAAGAGTTCTTTCTTTTCTTTTTAAAATCTCTGAGATCAGAAGTATGATTCCATATGATATAATGAAAATTATATTAAACCAAATAACTAATGTAAGAGGAGCAAGTCCTTTATAAAAATGAACAAAAACAGTTATAAAACCAACTGCACAAGCTAATACAATCCCATTTCTTTTCCATGCAATATCTTTTAGGAAGATATAATAAAGGATTCCTATAACTAATCCAATCACACACCAAAAATACCAGAAGAGTGTAATAATTCCAAATCCATAAAGAATAAGTCGCGGAATGCGCCTCAAGCGAGACCATTCTCTGTCCGCTGATGAGATCTTATTACTATCTTGTTTTTTTATTTTTGACATAAATCGAATATTCCACAAATTTATAATCTTTAATAATATATCGAATTAAAACTAATTAAAATATAAAAAATAACTAAAACCTGATGTGAAAAGTTATGTTAAAAACAAAAGTAACAGAGATGTTGAATATAAAATACCCTATTTTCTGTGGAAATATGATGAATATTACTTATCCTTCTTTTGCTGCTGCGTGTTCAAATGCTGGTGCACTTGGAATTCTTGCTTCCGTTATGTATCGTAAACCTGAGCCATTACGTGAAGCCATTCGTGAATTACAATCTTTAACAGATAAACCATTTGCAGTGAATGTGAATTTATTTCCGATGCTCAAACCAGTAAAACAAATCGATTTAGTCAAAGCTATGATCGAAGAAGGAGTTAAAATTATTGAAACTTCAGGCCATCAAGCTCCTGAAAAGTATATCCCCTTATTTAAGGAGAATGATGTAACTTGGATTCATAAATGTGCAGGAGTGAGATACGCAAGAAAAGCTGCTGCTTTAGGTGCAGATATTGTAGAAGTAGTAGGATGGGAGAATGGTGGTGCTACAGGACGATATGATATTGGAACAATTGTATTAACTCCTGCCACCGTTGATGCCTTAGAAATTCCAGTTGTTGCAGGAGGAGGGATATCGGATGGAAGAGGCGTAGCCGCTGTTTTAGCGTTAGGAGCGGAAGGAGCATTAATAGGTACTCGTCTTCTAACTACGCAGGAATGTCCAATCCATGAAAATTTAAAACAAGCTCTTGTAAATGCTACAATCTACGATACGACAATTATTATGCGATCACTTAATGCCACTCATCGAGTTTGGGATAATCAAGCAGCAAAGAAAGTTCTTGAACTAGAAACTTCAAAAAGCGACCAAATGGAGATATTTAATGCTGCTGCTGGTGCTAAATCAAAACTTATGTATGAAGAAGGTGATTTAACAGCTGGTGTAGTCTCTTTAGGTCAAGGTGTAGGACTTATTCACGATATACCAACGGTTAAAGAATTAATTGATCGAATTATAGAAGAAGCCAGCGAGATCATTCAGAACCTTTATAAATCGTAAATTTTTTTTTCAAGGATAAAACAATGGATAAAACTGAAGAAGATATGCAAAAGTGGTTTGGTAATTTTTCAGCTAAGACTTTTGCTAATGGTACTTGTCATATTATTGGAGCATGGGCTAATGTTGGAGTGGTAAAGACGGGGGAAGGATTGGTGGTGTTTGATCTTTCAAATAGAGTCTATCATCGCCGAATTTTTAATCAAATTCGAAAATTTTCAGATAAACAAATTAAATACATTATTTATTCTCATGGACATTTTGATCACTGCTTTGGATACGCTTCAATAATTAAAGAGGTTAAGGATAAGAGTTGGAATATGCCTCAAATTATAGCTCATGAAAATATTTTGAATAGATTTGAAAAATATAGAAAATTAGATAGATACCATGCTTGGATAAATAAACAACAATTTTCTTCATTATCCGTTATACCAAAAGAGGGTGTTTCTGCACAGGATACACTTAACCCAACGATAATTATTCATGGAAATAATAATTATGAGTTTAAATTAGGAGTTTTTTCTTTTGAACTTTATCATGATAAAGGAGAAACAGGTGATAGCTTATGGATGTATTTTCCTGAAAAGAAAGTTTTATTTCCAGGAGAATTAGTGTCAAATCCCACATTCCCTAATGTAGGGAATCCGTATAAAGTTCAACGATACCCAAAGCAATGGGCAATAGCCATTGAAAAAATGTTAGAGAAAGATGCTGAGTACTTGTTACCTGGTCATGGACCACTTATAGAAGGTAGAAAAGATGTTAAAGAAGCCTTACTAATTAGAGTAGAAGTATTGCATTTTATATGTGATGAGGTTGTAAAAAGACTAAATGAAGGAAAATGGTTTGAACAAATATATCATGAGATGCTTGACATCTATCCTGAGAAGTTTAAGAATCACAAGTTCTTAACTCCATCATATGGTTGCTATCGATTTGCAATACATGCGGTTTATAGGCTTTTTCATGGGTGGTATACTACAGGAAATCCAACCGATCTTTTCCCAGCCAAATCTAATGAGATAGCAAAAGAATTTTTAGAAATTAATAACGAAGAACAATATCTTAATCATGCCAGAAAATTATATAAAGAAGGGAAATCTCAATTAGCTTTGCATATTCTTGATATTATAATTAAGGGATCAATCTCAGATAACAAAAATATACTTTTTAACGCATGTTCTTTAAAATCAAAGATCTTAACTCAAAAGATAGAAGAAGAACCTTCATTTATCGCAAAAAATATATTGAGGAATGGTATATTTGAATTAAAATCTAAAATGGAAGAATTAAAAAGACCATAAACTTAGTAATTTTTTTTTTTGTATAAGCCATTTATATTAATAGTATATTGAAATTTTATCTAAAGCTAATAGATTAGATGTAAATATTAAATGAATAATGAAGAAATAAGAAAGATACTGTGGCTAAGTGGTTTAAAAAACGCAGTTAAATTTAATGGGAAGCCAAATAAAAAAGCTATAATGGGAAAACTTATGGCTACTAGACCTGATTTGAGATCTCAAGCCAAAATTGTTCTTCCTATCTTGGATCAAATTATTGATGAAATTCTAAAATTGAATTTAAAAGAACAAACAGAAAAACTATTGCAGTTAGACCCCCATGCATTAGATAAAATAGAAACTTTAGAGGAAAAAAAAGAATTACCAGAATTACCTAACCTTTCCAATTATGAAAAGATTGTTATGCGTTTAGCTCCCTATCCGAGTGGTGCCTTACATATAGGGAATGCAAGAATGATTATATTAAACCACGAATATGTAAAAAAGCACAATGGCGAACTTGTGTTATTCTATGATGATACAATTGGAAGTCCTAAATCATTAAGGGACAGTCCTAAAGCAAAATTTGTATTACCTGAGGCTTATGATTTAATAAAAGAAGGTTTAGAATGGTTAGGTATAGAATATAACAAAGTTTATTATAAAAGCGATAGATTAGAAATCTTTTATGAATATTGTGAAAAACTTATTAAAGATAATATTGCGTATGTTTGTTTTTGTCCCGCTGACGAATTTAGGGATAAATTTAAGAGACAAAAGTTAGGATGTCCTCATAGAAATCAAACTATTAAGAAGAACTTAGATGAATGGAAGGCAATGCTCAATGGAAAATATTATGAGGGTGATGCTGTAGTAAGATTAAAAACAGGGATGGATCAAAAAGATCCTGCCCTCAGAGATCAAATTATTATGAGGATATCTGAGGCAGAGCATCCTAGAGTTGGTAATAAATACAATATATGGCCAATGTTAGAATTTTCATGGGCAATTGATGACCATCTTATTGGAGTTACGCATGTATTAAGAGGAGTAGATTTGATAAAGGAAGATTTCATCGAACAATTTATATGGGATCATCTTAAATGGAAAAAGGCTGAGTTTTTACATTATGGAAAAATTAATTTCACTGATATGAAATTAAGTAAAACGGAAGCCAGAAATAACATTCAAAAAGGTAATTATAAAGGTTGGGATGATCCTCGAACTTGGAGTTTGCAATCTCTTAAAAAAAGAGGTATCAAACCAAGAGCAGTTCGTGAAACATTACTAGATCTTGGGATGTCATTAACAGGAATTACTTTCTCTGTAAATTGGTTATACGCGAAAAACCAAGATATTATAGATGGAGTTTCTAATCGATATTTTTATGTTGAAAATCCAGTATTAATTGTCATTTCTAATGTTGCTGCCAAAAGTTTGATTGCTGAACCTTTACTTCATCCATCAAACCCAAAAAAAGGAAAGAGAAAAATAAAGTGTGTTACAGATAATAATAAGTTAAATCTGTTAATTCCTTCATCGGATGTGAAGAATTTAGAAGAAGGTCAAATAATCCGCTTAAAGGATTTAATAAATGTTAAAATAGATTCTATAAATTTTAGTGAGAATAAAATTAGTGCTAGCTTCCATAGTAAAGAATTAAATCGAGATTTTCCAATCTTTCAATGGGTTCCCAAAGATGAAAATATAGAAGTCAGAATTCTAAAACCTGATGGAACACTATCAAAAGGTTATGGGGAGATTAATCTTTTAAACATACCAATGAATCAAACCATTCAATTCGAGCGGTATGGATTTGTGAACCCTATAATCCTTAAAAAAAAGTATCTTTATTGTTATTTTACTCATTGAATCTTACTTTTTATTAGGATTTTTATTTATTTTAAATTTTCAAATGACTCATCAAGATATCATGATATCATGAAGTTGAAGGAAAAAATTTTAATACTCAAATATTAATTTGTAACTCTATAAGAATAGTAATGAAATACTTTCAATAAGGATACACCATATGCTCTCATTTATGCCGTGCAAGAAATGTGGGTGCGGTTTGCCCGTTATAAAGGGGTATATAGCTCAGTGTCCTTACTGTGGGACTCAGACATTATATATGGAATCAGTTTATTCTTTTAAATATTATTTAGTAGAAATATTGAATCTCACATCTCTGAAATACGAAAGCAAAATAAAGTATAAAGAACTTGAAAGAAGAAAATCAGTAACAAAAATTTTCTTTCATAAACTAAATTCAGCTTTTAAAGAATATAGACATCTAATTATCACAAAATTAGACAATATTAATATTGATCCATTAAAATTATTCAAATTGATTCGTTCTGCGGGTAATCTTGAAATCATCATTGAGAAATTTATACTACCTCATATAAAGGATGATAAAATTAGTAATGAATTTAAAGAATATAGAGATCAGTCTTATATTATAAATAAGTCGTTATTGGGATTATATTATAGTTATTTGGCAAAAATTTCAATATATTTTGAAAATTGCTGTAAATTTTATGAAATAGCTGAGAAAAATTATCAGAATATCGTAGATTATTGTAACATAGCAAAATTTGAAAACAACCGAATCAAGCCTTATGATAATATTGATCTATACATAATTATTGCAGAATTTGCAGGAATATTAAGAGGGATATTAAATAATAATCCGAGATATTTTTCAGATAAATTAAAATGTCTACTTAATAAATTAAATAGCATTGAAGACAAAAATATCTTAGTTCAAAATTTTTACACACAAATTGAAAAAATATATCGATTAGAACGTAATACTTGTGTCTTACTTGAAAAGGTTAAGTTAGATAGCCCATTTCCATCAGCAAAGCCTAGAGAACAAGATATTATATTTAATTCAGAAGAAAATCTTGAAAAAGTTAATAATGTTAGAAATTGGATTAAAAATATCTCTGAAAAATATCAAAAATATCAAAGAAATCTTCTGAAATTACATTCAGGTAAATTAATCAAATACCTAGAATCATATCGTTCTGAGTTCATAAACTATAAAAATAAAAATGTCGAAAAATTCAACATGTTTTTAGAAAACATGATAACAGAAGCTTTTGATATTTATAACTCTGAAACTATTGAAGTCTTAAGTACTCTAAGCGATATTATGCAAAATGATATTTATAATGGAAAAATCATTGAACGATTCGAAATTGAACATAGGCATTTAATCAATTTAGACGATCTATTAAAAAATTTCATTACTAATCTATTTAAAGATCCTTTAATCAGGGATTTTGAATCAGAATATTATAAGAAACTAATATCACTTATTTCAGGAAAACACACAGAATTTGATAATCATATCGTAAAATATCTTAATCGCATATTACAAAAATTTCAGGATTCTAGAAATAAAAAAGTTTTATCATTAGAAGAACAAAAAAATCAGTTTAGATCAAACTTGAAACCAGATCTTCAAAAACTCATTGATTTAAGCTTTAATTTAGATAAAAAAGCATTAATATATCCACTTTTCATAGATATCAAAGTACAGAATAAAAAATTAAAGGTAAATAATTCTGAAGTTATTAATATTATTATTGAAAATCCTAATTTTATAGAAATTAGTGATATAAACATCTATTTCTTTATGCCAAACTCATTTCAGACAAAAATAAAATCCACAACTATCAAGAAATTAAAACCTAATGAAAGGAGAATGATAAAAACTAAACTGATTCCAAAAAAGAGTGGTATTTTCCTATATATGGTTATGGTAGAATACCAGCATATCAATAAAACATTTTGGATGCCTTCACTAAAACTTGAATTAACAGTAGAAGAAGCTGAATTAGCTAATAAGTATAGTTATTATCCTAGGAAAAGCATAGAAATTTATCATAATAAACTTGCTGCCACTAGAGTTTTAAGATACATGCGAGTCTATACATAAAATTTAATTGAAAATCTGGTTTCCAAACTTTCTTATAATTTGAAATGTAAAATTTTTATTAACTTTATATCTTTTTGTAATTTGATAATGAATGAGAAAAAAGCTCAAGATCTCAATAAAAAACAAGAATCTAATAATTTTAAAGATAGAACTATAATTAATGAATTAATCTGGTCTTTTTGTCCTGTTTGTGGAAACGAAATTCCCAAAATTCAACATCTTAAGTTTTGTATAAAGTGTGGGACTAATCTTAGGTATCTCAAGAAGCATAATATATTACAACCAAGAAAGGAAACTAATGAACAACCAATCATATACCACAAACCTGTGATACCTCTAGTTTTTTCTGAGCTTAAAAAAATAACTGATGATGAAATAACTAATACCAAAAATCACAAATTATGGGGTGCTATGGCATCTTTTAGTGTTCCCTTAGGTGCCTTTCTTCTCATGAATTTTCTAACAGCTGGATTGATTGTAGTAATCATTTTTTTTTCTTTTGATTTAGAATTTCTTTTCAACTTCATCATGAATCCTTACTTTTTAATATTTAGTTCCTTTTTTGAATTAATTTTTATCCTTTTTCCAGTATTGCATGTGAAAAAATATCTGCAAAATCCTACTTTAAAAAATAGATTAGGTTTATTGGGATTTACTTTAAAAGGGATGAAAAAAAAAGGGATAATTAAAGAAATTTTAATAGGATTTATATTTGCTGGTATTACAATATTAATAGTTGCTGTTGTCTCCTTTTTAACTGAGATTATGTTGGAATTAATTTTTGGGATTGAAATTGTAAGAGAACTAAGTAGTACTACTACCGATGTAGAATTGATCATTTCATCCTCAGATATTTTGACTTTAATCCTTTTATCTATCGTGATGATATTAATTATAGGGACTTCTGAAGAAATTTTATTTAGAGGATTCATGCAAAAAGGACTAATGCGTAGCTTAGGGAATAAGTGGGGTATCTTAATTACTGCTTTTATTTTTTCATTGATCCATTTATTAGGTTTATTTTTAATGTTGTTAGAAACACCTTTAGTACTATTTATTTCATTTCTTCTATCATTTATCCCCTATTTTGCGATATCATTAATTTTGGGTTTGATTTATTACTGGAGAAATGAGAATTTAATTGCTGTTATTATAACTCATGGCGTGTATAATGCACTGGCAATTATATTAGCTTATATATTCTATTTTGTGTTTTAGATTTTATTAGAGACAAATAATATGAAATTAATACAAAAATTTGAATTAAGGGCAAAAGAAAAGAGTATTAATATAGGAATAGGATTAGGAGATTCTGAACATCAAAATCTTAATATATTAAAAGCTAGTTTGAATTTTTTAAAAGAATATGATTCCAATATTTCTATTCTTGGAAAAAAAAATTCCTTAAATAGTTTTTTGAAACAAGATAAATATAAGAAAAAATATCCAAATATAACTTATGTTGAATGTGAAAACCCAGAAAAAGAAATCTTTAAACTTTTAAGCTTAAATTCTATTCAAGCAATTGTTAGAGGTTCTTTGAGTTCAAATGAATTCCTAAAAACTCTTAAAATGAATTTAAATGTAAAAGACATCAATAGATTAGCACTATTGGAAACATTTAATGGTCATCAATTTTTCTTTGGTCCAGTTGGTATTGATGAATGTAATAATATAGAAAAAAAAATTTCCTTTTTAGAATCAGCTATAAAAGAATTGAAAAAAATTGGCATTATCCCTAAAATTAGTATTTTAAGTGGTGGAAGAAAAAGTGACATTGGTAGAGACGATAAAGTGGATAAAACTATTGAAGAAGCGGACAAAATTGTTGAACTTATGGAAAATAAGATTCGAAATTTAATAATTTCTCATAATGAGATTCTAATAGAAGAAGCTATCTTAAATGAATTTAATATAATTATTGCTCCTGATGGTATTTCAGGTAATTTAATCTATCGCACGCTTGTCCATTTAGGTGGTGGAAAAGCATATGGCGCAATTTATATGGATTTGGACAGATCTATTATTGACACATCCCGAGTAGGTAAACTTTCTGAAATTTATGGCGCCTTATTATTAGCACAAGCTCTTTCAAAATGAGTTGCGGTTTTAAGTTTTATCAACAATTACTTTAGTAAAGAATTTCTTATCTTTTTGTTTTAACTTTATAGTTTCTCCAATAATTTTGAATTTCCCTTTTAATTTCACATCTTTCTGCGAAAGTAGATCTTTCCCAAGATCTAATTGTACTGAGTTAAAAATTGAATGAATACTACCAATATATACGTCAATTACTCCTGGTTCTATCACAAAATCCATATTTTCATTATAAAATCCAAGTTGTTTTATAGATATAATAAAAACAATCTTAACGCTTTCTCCAGGATCTAAAGTTATCCGTTTGAAACCAAACAATTCCTCAACCGGACGTGTAATAGTAGATTCACGGTCGTGTAAATATAATTGTACGACCTCGTCTCCACGAATTTTTCCGGAGTTCTTAACTTCTAGTGCTATTTCCACTTCATCATTGATTTCTACTTGTGGCTTATTGATTTTCAAGCTGTCGTATTCAAATTGAGTATAACTTAATCCATATCCAAATGGAAACAATGGAGTTGTATTATCTTCAACGTAATTCCATGTCCAAACTGAAAGATTACCTGTAGGTTTATGGTTATGGAAAACAGGAATTTGCCCCACATTACGCGGAATAGAAATTGCTAATTTTCCTCCAGGATTGTAATCACCAAATAAAACATCTGCTACAGCATCCGCTCCTTCTTCTCCTGGAACCCATGCTTCTAATATTGCAGGAATGTGTTTTTTTTCCCATGATATTGATAAAGGACGACCATTAATTAAGACGAGAATTATAGGTGCTCCTGTAGCATGAATCTTACGAATTAAATCTTCTTGGACTCCTGTTAATGTTAATTTATTTCGATCACGTGTCTCACCACTCGTACAGTCTATTGTAAGGCCAGATTTTCCCCCCATAACAAGGATTGCTACTTCAGATTTTTTTGCGATTTCTATTGCTTCATTAAAACCACTCTTATCATCACCAAGAATTTCACACCCTTTAGAATAATTAACTCTAGTTCCTTTAGTAATTTTTTCTTTTATTGCATCTAATATGCTCTTCATACCAGTAACTCTTCGGGCAAATGAATCTCTATTATTACTTTCAAATATCTCATTGAAAAGCAATTGTGTTTCTTTATCAATCTCTCGCAATCCAGTCGCATTAGAGATCGAGTTTTCATATTGACTTACAAATGTATAATCACCTAATAAATTACGTACGTTATCTGCATTTGGACCTATAACTGCAATGGATTTAAGATCTCTCTTAAGAGGTAAAAGGTTATCTTCATTTTTAAGTAAGACAATAGATTTTCGAGCAATTTTTCGTGCCAAATCCTTAATCTCTTGATCTGAAAATATCTTTGCAATTTTTTCAGATCCTTCTTCTATATACGGATTTTCAAACAATCCGAGTTCAAATTTTATTCTAAGAATACGAGCAACTGAGAGATCTATCAAAGTTTCACTAACTTCTCCATTTTTTATAGCTTTTATAAATCCGTTTCCATATCCTGCGGATCTAGGCAATTCAACATCTAACCCAGCATTTATCGCTAGAATTGCTGCTTGAGTTGGATTTGATGCCACTCGATGTAATATACATGCATTTTCAATTGTAACATAATCCGATACGGTAATTCCAGTAAATTCCCATCGTTCTCTTAGAAGATCTGTTAATAATTCTCGGGAAATCCCACAAGGGATACCGTCTATTTCGTGATAAGCATTCATTATTGATTTCAAATTAGCCTCTTTAATTGCAGCTTCAAATGGTTTTGTAAATATTTCTAAAAGTTCTCTTTTGGGGATAAAAGCAGGTCCCCAGTTTCTTCCTCCTTGTGATAATCCATACCCTACAAAGTGTTTACCAGTAGCTATTATTCCGTCTTTTAAGGATTCACCTTGTAAGCCATTCACATAGGCGGTTCCCATTTGGGATACAAGATAGGGGTCTTCACCAAATGTTTCTTCTGTTCGCCCCCATCTAGGATCACGCGCAATATCCAGAACAGGAGCTAATGCTTGGTGAGAACCAATAGCTCTTAATTGTGCTCTAATTTTTGTTGTCATTGCTTTTACTAAATCAGGATCCCATGTAGATGCTAATCCAATAATTTGGGGAAAATTAGTTCCTCCCCTTCCACAATAACCACTTAGACATTCCTCATGAATAATCGCTGGGATCCCTAATCGAGTGTTTTGTTTTAAGAATTTTTGAATTCGATTAGCAATCTTAATACATTCCTCTGGAGGGATATTTAAAGTCCCACCTATTCTTGAAATTTGCCCTATTCCATGGCGAAATCTTTTTTTCATCTTTTCTAAAGACAAATTATTAGACTCCATTACAGCAATAGGGTATTGAGAACCAAGCTGAGCCACTTTTTCTTCTACTGTCATTCTAGAGATCAAATCTTCGACTCTTTTTTCAATTGGAGAGTTAAGATCTAAATAGAGTGGATTAACGTCTTTATTTTTTGAATTCATATCGCTTCAACATAAAATAATATAAATCTCCTTATTTCCTTGGTATTTTAAATTATTACTAGTTTATAAAACTCGTAGAAAAAATTTCATAGGATAGGATTGGCATCAGATCAATATTCTTAATAAATACTTTCAAATTCCTTGATTAAAGGTGAGTAATCTTTTTCTTCCTCTGATGCGTTTAAAAGGGCAAGAGCTTCTTTTAGTTCTTGGAGATTTTTTATTCCAGGTATAGTAGTTGAGACACCAGTTTGAGAAAGTGTATAATTCAGGCATTTAATGGGATTAATATCTTTAGGTATCTTTTTTTTTATACTAATTCCTCCAGATTGATATTTTGCAATACTTACAGTCCGATTTCTTTGTAAAAGTTTTCCTCCAGCAAAAGGTTTAATAGCTACAAGGCCTATTCCTTCTTTACTACATATTTGCAAAAAATCCTCTCTCCCTGGCATATTATGATTTACAACATTAATTTGATTCATTATGATATCAAAATAACCGCTCTTAACAGCTTTTTGACCAATGGAAATGTTGTGAGTACTTAAACCTATAAATCTTGCTTTTTTATCTTTTCGCAATTTTTTGGCTAGATCTAGTAACCCTCCTGGAGCTATAATTGATTCATATTCTCTTTCTTTGACGAACTGTAAATTAATAATATCAATATAACCCTTACCAAATCTAGATAATGTATTTAAGAAAGTTCGCTCACAATCTTTAATATTGCGGGTTCTTCGAATTTTTCCATCCTCTTCTATTGTTCCTAAATGACAAGTGAGTATTATCTCATCTTTATAATCCTTTATCGCACTACTAATATTATTAATGTATTCAGACACATTAAAAACAATATCAAAATAATTAATCCCGTTCCTAATAGCTTCATGTATTACAGAAATCACAACATCCTTAGGTTGTCTAAACAAATATTCAGTTCCTAATCCAATTTCACTAACTTCTAAACCTGTTCGTCCTAATGTTCTATATTTCATACTTAATCTTATATTTCATATAAACTAATTAAAAAAATTCTAATTTCTTATATTCCTATAATAGATTTTTAATATTTAAAAAGAAAAATAGTCTGAATATTTTTTCTAATTTATATATTAGTGCCTTAGTTTATTGTGTGAAATTATTTAATAAAAGTTAGAAAAAATATGAAAAAAAATTTTAAAGAATTAAGTAATAGCTCCGATAATTGTTGCGAGAAGAACGATTATCCCACCAACTAATACTGAAAATATGATTAAAAAAATACCTATAATACCCAAGAATGTCGGAGTATAATGAATTGGTTTTATTCCTAACAAAATAGGAAGTATTGCAAGGATAACAGCAATTATTTCAATAATCCATCCAAACTCCCAAACCAAACTAAAACTCCAAAATTCGAAAATTCCTGGAGGTATCAAATGTAATATAGATTCTATCAAGGCAACAATCCCTCCACCAATTGCCAAAACTCGCATATATATATCAGATTCTTGCAACTTACTCCATGGCACTTTTAACTCAACTTAATTTTTTTATATATTTTAATCAAAAAATAGAATTGATCCACTTATAAATTTTAACTAAATAAATAATATTCTATGAATAAGTGGGAGAGGGGGGAATTGAACCCCCGACCACTTGGCCCCCAGCCAAGTCTTAAGCTGTAAGATTTAGTATCTTACTGTATCATACCAATCTAGACCACCCTCCCTTTATTAAACAAGCTTCCCTTCTTAGAGATTTAATTAATTCCCTCCTTTAACAAAGAGATAATTTGAAAATAAACAAATCATCTTATTTTTAAGCTGGCATGGAGAATAAAAATTAATTATCTAAAAAAGCTTTACCGTTAAATCTTAAACCAATAATTTTTAAATTGCTTAAAAAGTTTTAATCCTTATTATTCTCATCAAAAAAGTTATTTATTTGTTACTTCAATGAGATCAAGGAAACCATTTCTAATTTTTTGGCCACAATATTTTGATGCAAAGAGAAGTCGGAGTAATGGCAGACGACTTCCTAAAAAATTTGCTTTAGAGAAAGTTAATTTAGAAGAAATAGCGAAAGCGGCACGAAATTTAGGCTACATTACCGAAATTGAGAGAAATTATAAATATTCTAAAACATGGTGGGATGATCCTGGAAGAATTTTAATAGATGCGAAGGGTAAAAAAAAGACTAAAATAATGCTCGAAGTTGCTAAAGAAATTAGAAAAATACAGACAAAATCATAGATTCTAAATTATGCATGAATTTGCTTTTGCTTATAATATTTTTAAAGTAGCTGAAGCTACAGCCCTTAAATATAACGCAAAAAAAATAACAGAAGTTTTACTAGAAATAGGAGAATTAACTCTCATTGTTCCCGAACTTCTTCAACGTTCTTTTGAAATGGCTACTAAAGGTTCTATAGCTGAAGGAGCGAAATTAAATATTACAATGACGCCTGGTAAAGTCAAATGTCGAGAATGCAGTAAAATCTCAGAAGTCTCTTTAACTCAAGAAGCACAATTAACAGGATTACAATTATTTAAATGCTCTCATTGTGAAAGTAACAATACAGAAATAATTGAAGGAAAAAAAGCAAACGTTAAAAATATCAAAATTCAAGAATAAGCTTAGTTTAAACCAAAATTCCATTTAGTAACCCATGTTGACCAGGACGGCTGGTAATTTTCACGTTCCCTAATTCTGTTTCAACAATAGCTCCTTTTGTTAAGATATGCCTTCGATTCAAATCTTTTGATGCAAGGTTCTCTTCAAAACGCAATATCTTAACTTTTCGAGTTTTATTTGTACTAGGATCGGTGACGTTAATGAATTGAGTCGCAAATAATTTAAGTTTAAAATTTCCGCCCATTACTCTTTGTTTTTTCTTTTTATCAGTGCCTATCACAGTATCTATTGTAGGGCGTTCAAGTTCTCTTTTTCGTTTCTTTCTAAAATGCCTGTATTTTTTTCCAGTGAACTTACGTTTTGAACGTGCTTGTGAGCGCGCCATATTAAATTAACCACATTTGAGCAAATTTATATATATGGTAAAATAGCATATCTTTAAAATTTTTTTAAAAATCCCTCTCAATTATGATTTATTAAGGCAAAATAAATATAGACAAAATTTTTATTTAACATATAACATTAACTAAGCTATAAATTATAATAGATTCAATTTTACAGTATAATGATGAAAAATAATATTAATCTTAACCAATTTGATCAAAAACAAATCGAAAAAATGCTCAAATCTGGTACTACTACAGTTGGAATAATGATAAAAGGTGGTGTAGTTATAGCCACAGAATCACAAGCCACAGCAGGCACAATTGTTGCGTCTAAACAAGCCCAGAAGTTATTTCAGATTAATAAATTCACAGCAACAACGATTTCTGGTGGAGTAGCGGACTCACAATACGTAGTAAACCAGTTAAAAGCTTTATCTCGTCTAAAGGAGGTTGAAGAAGGAGAAGTACCTGACCCTAAATATGTTGCTAGCATTTGCCGGAATATATTATTCAGTGGTAGAACTTATTTTCTGTCAATGATGATAGTGGGTGGTTATTCGCTGAAAGAAAACTCTGGTAAGCTTTATGGGATTGACCTTTTAGGTACGTTATATGAAGAAAATGAATATATATCTTTTGGAAGCGGTAGCCCCTTTAGTCTTGGTGTATTAGAAGCCGATTGGAAGCCAAATAT